>JAFXIM010000063.1 GCA_017533165.1 Eggerthellaceae bacterium | reverse complement strand
GCTCAGCCGATGCCGCACGGGAGGTATAACCCGCCAGCCGATCGTTTACCTGGCCCAGCGCATGCGCCGGAGACACTCCCGTTCCCGAACCTGCCGTCAGAAGATGCGCCGTCACGTCTCCTGCGTTGCGCAGAGATCGCAGCTCGTCGCTGTTGAGAGAGAACATGGTACGGAAGGTGTCGCGGTCGATGTCGGCCACCAAACGCGCGTCGCCCTTGAGCCCGTCGACGTTACGCACACGGGAGAGCTCGCTTTCGCAGTCATTCTCGTCGGCAAAGAACAGCGACCCGGCACGCTCGGCCGCCTCAGGTTTGTAGGTGTTGCGCGAACCGCGAGCCTCTTCCCAACCGAAAAGCACTCCTTCGATGAAGGAAGCCAGGGTGGTCTTACCAGCCTCGTTCTTGCCGAACACAATGTTGAGCCCAGGCTCAAAGGGGCCAACGGTGCGGTTGCTCACGGCGCCGAAACTCGCCATGCGCACATATCTCAGATAGGAGCGCGTCATTGCCTGCCCTCCTGCCCGGCAAGCAGACCAAGAACCAAGTCCTCCGCCTCGGTGGCAAGCGTTTCCAGCATGCCCGGCGAAACGCGCGGCATGGTGAGCTTGCGCGCGATGAACTCATCCTGCAGAAAGCTTTGCGCGTCCTGCGGATGCGCCCGCAGCTCATCGGCCGCGGCAAGCACCATGGAGGCGAACATGTCCTCGGCCCGCAGGGCGTCCTTGTCGATGGGGCGCGAAGTCGCGTCGATAAGAGCGTCGCAGAAGAAGTCGTAATAGGATTCGTTGATGCTGGTGCGCATGTCCTCCAACACGCCCGGCCGCGAGAACAGCTCGTGAAGATCGCTTGCCCCCACAAGCGTGATGCGCGTAACCATCTGCTTGCATTGGGCGCGGCCGTTGGCCAGGAACTGGGCGCGCATGACCTTCTCGATGACCTCAGCCACCGTAAGGCATTCGCTCACATCGACGCGAATCTGCTCCCAAGCAATCGAGGATGTGGCGATGAACTCGATCCTGTTGGGCCTCTCTTCGCGCAAGGTGACCAAGGTCACGCCGCGAGGGCCGGTCTCCTTGATATCGCGCCCTTGTATGCAGCCGGGAAACACCATGCGGGGAAAAGCCTCATCGTCGACGTAGCGCTTATGGATATGACCGAGCGCCCAGTAGTCGAGCCCACGAAGAAGCAGGTCCGCAGGGTCGGTAGGTGCCTTGATGGGGTCAAGGTGAAGACCCGTGTGCAGCACACCCACTCCGAAGGGCGCCGCCTCAGCTCGCGTCCCTAGCGCCGCATCGGCATCGGCGCGGGATACGCGCTCGGCGATGCTGACATCAGCTGACCACACGTGCGTGCGGTAGCTACGACCTGCAAGGACGCACAAAGGCTCGCCGTCTTTTTCGTGCAAAACATAACTAGCCCGGTCGGCCGAAAACATATAAACGTTGTCGGGAAGCTCGATCAGGTTCTGAGCCCAGGTTTGATAGGGATCATGGTTGCCCGTGCACACATACGCCGGAATGCCTTCGCTTTTCAGACGCTCGAGGCCTTTGATGAAGTGGCGGTAGTCCGCAAAGGACGCACGTCCCGTGTCGAAGACATCACCCGCGATAATCACAAAGTCAACCTGGTTGCGGATGGCGGCGTCGATGACGTTGTCGTAGGCAATGGGAATGGCGCGCTTCAGGCGGTCGGCCCACTCCTCAGACAAGGCCCGCAAACCCCGAAAAGGCGCACCCAGGTGAAGGTCGGCAGCGTGGAGAAAAGTGCATTCACGAGCCACGGCGCGCCTCCCTTCGTCAAGCACCTTCGTTCGTAGTCGGTCCGTATCAGACCATCCTACTGCAAGCGAGGGCTACATGTAGCCGCCCGCCACGGAATCGTCGATGTAATCCATGAAACGGGTGTAGGTCGGATTGAAGGCCAGCTTGATATCGCGCGTGGGACCGTTGCGGTGCTTGGCCACAATGAGCTCAGCCGTGCCCAGGTCGGGACGACCCTCGGTTTCGGCTTCCATTTCATCCATGCTTCGGTCGATGAACATGACGATGTCCGCGTCCTGCTCGATAGAGCCGGACTCGCGCAGGTCGGAGAGCATGGGGCGCTTCTTGCCGCGCATCTCAACCGCGCGGGAAAGCTGCGACAGGGCCAGAACCGGCATGTCCATTTCCTTGCCGAGGACCTTGAGGCCTCGCGAGATCTCTCCAACCTCAACCGCACGGTTGCCATCGCGGCGAACCGAAGGCGGCTGCATGAGCTGCAGGTAGTCTACGATGATGAGACCCTTGCCGGCGCCCGTTGCGTGGCGCAGCTCACGGCGCGCCTTCGCACGAGCTTCCAGAATGGAAAGGCCCGGAGAGTCGTCGATGTAGAGCTCCAGCTTAGACAGCGTGTTGGTGGCATCAGCGATGGCGCTCCAGTCGCCTTCCTTGATCTTGCCTGCACGCACGTCAGACAAGCTGATGCGCGCTTCCGCGCAAAGGATTCTCTGCACCAGCTGCCCGGCGCTCATTTCAAGGGAGAAGAATGCCACGGCAACGCCCGCCTTGGCTGCATTGACGGCAAGGTTGAGCGCGAACGAGGTTTTGCCAACGCCAGGACGTGCCGCAAGAATAACCAGGTCTCCGCCGCGGAAGCCGTGGAAGAGATCATCGACGTCCTTAAAGCCAGTGGGAACGCCCGCCATATGCGTCTTCTGCTCAGCAAGCTTGGTCAGCTCCTCGAAGGCGTCCATGAGCAGGGTGTCCATCTTCTGGAAGGTAGACGACACGCGCTTTTCGGTCACGTTGAAGAGGGTCTTTTCCGCTTCCTCGACAACTTGATTCAGGTCATCGGGCGCATCATAGGCGAGCGCGTTGATATCAGCTGCCGCATAGACAAGCTCGCGCAGGATAGCCGTGCGCTTTACGATGTCGGAATGGCGCTGCCAGTTGGTGAGGGCGAAGGTGTTATCGGCGAGCTCGACCAGATAAGACTTACCGCCAACGGCCTCAAGCTGATTTTTTGCCTGCAGCGTGTCGGCAAGGGCAATGGGGTCAACCGGAATGCGCCTGATCGTCAGGTCGTAGATAGACTCGAAGATGATGCGATGAGCGGGGCGGAAGAAGTTTTCGGGCTTGAGCTTCAGGATGAGCTCCTCGGTAGCCTCGGGAGAAAGCATGCAGGCGGCCAGAACCGACTGCTCTGCTTCGATGTTTTGGGGAAGCTGAGCGCGCTTGGCCAGATCGGTCGAAGTGGACGAAGTGTGTGAGTTTTGAGTTGCTGCCGGCATGTCTTTCCTTCATTGCTGCTACGTTCTGCGGACGCAAAGGTCCCGGGAGGGCAAACGCTGCGCCACCTCTACCCCGGGCAAAACGCATGCGCTTACCTTCTCCCCGCTTGCCTCCATCCATGCGAAAACCCACCACAAAAGAAGGGCTTCCCAGCTTGGAGCGCACAAGGGGAACCTATATCGTAATTCCAAATTTCTGCAGGTCAAGGGGCAATTTTGCCACGCAGGCACAGGGCGTAAGCCCCCGCATAACACTGCATAGCTTTTCCACCGTGGGAAAAGAGAAACCCCCTTACCTCGACCTCGGGTAAGGGGGTTTTATCCACATTTGTTCAAAGTGAAGCTTGTGGAAAAGTGCGAGTTATGGAGATTTGCTCGGCCTTAAGCCTCGGTGGTCTCCTCGGCAGCCTCGGCCGGTGCGGCCTCCTCGACTACCTCTTCAGCGATCTCTTCGCCCTCTGCGCAGACGACAACCTTAACGGTAGCCTTGATGTCGCGATAGATGGACACGACGACATCATGCTCGCCAGCAAGCTTGATCGGCTTGCCGAGCTCGACGCGGCGCTTGTCGATCTCGATGCCGAGAGCCTCGATGGCGTCGGCAACCATGGTGGAGGTAACGGAACCGAAGAGCTGGCCCTCGTCGCCCACCTGAGCGATGATCTTAACGGTGGTCTCGTTGAGCTTAGCCTGGAGAGCTGCAGCCTCAGCAAGACGGTTCTCCTCGCGCTTGGCGATGTTGTTCTTACGCTGCTCGAGCTGCTTCAGGTTGCCCTTGGTGGCCTTGACAGCATAGCCCTGAGTGAGCAGGTAGTTGTTGGCGAAGCCGGGGGCTACGTCGATGACGTCGCCTTCGCCGCCCTTGCCCTTGAGTTCCTTGAGAAGAATAACCTTCATGACATTATCCTCCTTCTATTAGCGGTTACGGCGGTCGCCACGGCCGCTAACGGCGGGAACGGTGTACGGCATAAGCGCCATCTCTCGAGCACGCTTGACAGCGTTCGCGATGTCACGCTGGTGCTGGGTGCAGGCACCGGTCACGCGACGGGGCTTGATCTTACCGCGATCGGTAACATATTTGCGCAGCATCTGAGTATCTTTGTAGTCGATGTACTCCACATTGTCCTTGCAGAACTGGCAGTACTTGCGACGAGGCTGCTTCGCATAATCTGACATTTGGAATAACCTCTTTCGTTTCGCTTAAAACGGGATGTCTTCGTCGTAAACCGAGGAAGAAGCATCAATGACCGGGGCAGAGCCATACGACTGCGTCGAGTAAGAAGACGCGCTGTAGGACTGCTGCGGAGCGGAATACTGCTGCTGAGCAGAGTATCCGCCAGCCTGAGCATCGTTGCGGCTCGACATGAACTCGAGCTCGTCTACGATAACCTCAATCTTGCTGCGCTTCTGGCCGTCGCGCTCCCACTGGCTCCAGCGCAGCTTGCCCTCGATGGAAACCTTGGTTCCCTTGGAAAGGAAGCGCGCCAAGCTTTCGGCACGAGCGCCGAACATGGTGCAGTCGATGAAGTTCGGGTAGTCCTCCCACTCACCGGTCTGCTGGTTCTTGCGACGATCGTTCACCGCAACGCCGAAGCCCAAGACGGGCATGCCGGATGCGGTCGAACGAAGTTCAGGATCACGCGTGAGATTACCGCTGATGATTACTCTGTTGATGCTCATTTCTACCTCTTCTCATGCAAGCGGCTTTTGCCACTTGCCAACTTTCACTAGTCGCGATCCGTGCGACGGACGATCATGTGACGGACCACGGCATCAGTGATGCGCAGGACACGATCGAGCTCGGCAATGTTCTGGGGATCTGCGTGGAAATCGATGAGAGTGTAGTCACCGTCGGTCAGACCGTTGATCTCATAAGCGAGTTTGCGCTTACCCCACACGTCGACGTTATCGACAACACCCTCGCCAGCGGCGATCGTGCTCTCGATGCGCTTCATGACACCAGCGCGATTTTCCTCGTCGATAGTAGGAGCGACAAAAAACAGCAGTTCATAAGCCTTCATCAGCTCACCTCCTTTGGACTTTACGGCTCCGGGCTGGTGAAGGCACACACCGGAGCAGGAATTCAGCCTGTCTATTCTACGCAAACGAAGCTGAGCCTGCAAGGAGTAATTTGTCCCGGTTCATACCAAGCACACAACTTGCGATCTTTGACCTTTCGGCAGCTGACCTGCGGTAAAGCCCAAATGCCAGATTATGCGAATCCCACGGCAACCGCGCACATCGCCTCAGCACCGCCGAGCTCAAGAGCCAGAATAGAGCGTTCGTATCCGCTCGCAGTCCCATACGCTTCCCTTCTCTGTCCCATATTTTTCCCAAATCGGTCCCAACTTCTCAAACGGTGGGTCTAGCTACGGCCGTCCAAAATGAGGACGAACGACCCGCCTCAGCATGGCAAACCGAAAGCGCGAGAGAGTTCAACCCGCAAGCCCAAGAGCCAAGACCAAGGCCACAGGGCGGGCGAAAAGCCGCCGGCGGCAAAGCGCGGCAAAGGTCAACATGATCAACGAAAAAGGGCGCGCCTTAGCAGGCACGCCCCCATGAAAGCAATCGATTCGAGAAATCTTATTCCTCGTCCTCGGCCTCGTCCTCTTCGAGATAACGCTCGTCGATTTCCTCGTCGGTGTACTCGACGGCGTCTTTAAGGTCGCACATGAAGTTCGGGGCCTCACCGACATAGGCGGGCTCATCTTCGAAGTCGGGCTTACCTTCGTCATCCATCTCGTAGAGATAGCAGATGGCAAAGCCAATGTCCTCGCCGGGGATGCCACCTTCGGCAATGAGGGCATCCATCACGCCGTCGTCGGTGTCGATGAAGCCGTCGTAGCAAAGGGCGTAAGCCTCAGCGCCGCGAGCGCCCTTGACCGTGTGTTTTGCGTAGTTGAAGCACTCCTCGGGGTTTTCACCTGGGTGGCTTTCAATGAAAAGGTTGTCCTTGACGACCAAGGTGGTGAAGGGAATAACGTCAGCGCCCTGGTTCATCTTCTGCTTTGCCTCATCGAGGGCGAAGAGCATTACCTTCTCGAGGATCTCGGGGATCTCGGGAACCTCCACGGAGTCGTTTTCAACAATGCGATCGGCCATGACGGGCCTCCTTTCGATTTCTGAATACATGAATTGTAGCTAAAAATTTTTTCTTGTCGACGCGGAAGAGCTACGCTATACTACATATTCGCCGTGCGCAGGCATGGTGTGACGGAAGCGGAGAGATGTCCGAGCTGGCCGAAGGAGCACGATTGGAAATCGTGTATACCCCATAAGGGTATCTGGGGTTCGAATCCCCATCTCTCCGCCACTTACAATTTCCGAGGGAAACCTCGTTCGAGAAGGCCGTTACTCGGCTTTTTCTTTTATATGCGCGCGTTTGCGGAGACGCGGGGCCCGAATGGCGGGCAGCACGCGGCTTGCAACGAGCGCCACGCCCCATGCGGAGGGGTGGCAGAGTGGTTGAATGCGGCGGTCTCGAAAACCGTTTTACCGGCAACCCCGGTAACGAGGGTTCGAATCCCTCCTCCTCCGCCAGTTATCTCCTGTGAGCCCGGCTTCGAATCTTCGAGTCGAGCCTCTACGCCAGATCTTCCAAGTCTCACTTTTCGAAAACACCATTTTCTGGCTATTTTGCTGAGTTGTGACTCAGCCCAGCAGACGGCGCTCTTCACCTCATTTATGCAAACAATCGCCTGACCTGCGCAAAGGCAAAATCTCCGCAGGCTGACCCTCCGAAGATCGACAACCCCCGCATAAACGCCATTTCTAGCCACAAAACGATTCACAACTCGAAAAACTAGCCAAGAAGCACAGGTTTGACAAAGTGCACGGCCATTTGACTGCCACGTGACGCCGAAATGCATCGCTGAAAAGCACGGGATCATTTATGATGATCACAGCGTTATCACATCGACAGACATGAGGGATTCATGAGCGAGCATACCGACAACAATCCCGCATCCTCCAGCGAGGGCGGAGGCGGCTACGACGGAAAGTCCGACAAGCCCTTCGGCAACAAGAAGCCCAGCGGTTTTGGCGGCAAGGGCCACGGCGACAAGCGCGAAGGCGGGCGCGGCGGCGGGCGCGGCGGCTATCGCGGAGACCGCGAAGGTGGACGAGGCGAAGGCCGAGGTGGCTTTGGCGGAAAGTCCGGCAAGCCCTTCGGCGGGCGCGGCGGAAACCGTGAGGACAAGCGCGATGGCAAGCCCTTTGACAAGGGCGATGGCGGGCGCGATTTCAAGGGCGGCAAGCGTTTCGACAAAGGCAACGGCAAGCCCTTTGACAAGCGCGACGGCGGGCGCGACGACGCACGCGGCTTCCGCGGCGGGCGCGACGGCAAGCCCTTCGAAAAGAAGTATTACAGTTACGAGGGTAAAGACGGCCAGAAGCACGAAGGCGGACGCGACGACGCACGCGGCTTCCGCGGTGGGCGCGATGGCAAGCCCTTTGACAAAAAAGACTTCAAACGTAGTGACAACCGCAACGATCGCGGCGAGTTCCGCTGCAAGCGCGGTGACAAGCCCTTCGACAAGGACAGGAAACCCTATCCTAAGCGCGAAGGCGACCGCGACTTCAAGCGTGATGGCTTCCGCAGCGACCGAGACAACCGTGGCGACCGCGGAGGTCGAGGCGGGTTTGGCAACGGTCGCGACTTCAAGCGTGATGGCGGTTCCTTTGACAAGCCGAAGAAGGGCTTCGACGTGGGCAACGAGGAGAAAGTCATTCCCGAGGAATTCCTCACCTTCGAGGAAATCACCGACTTGCGCGCACTGCCCGGCACCGAAGTTACGCACAAGGAGTTCGGTCGCGGCGTCATCGATGCCTGTGACGCCGAGGGCCTCATGCGCGTGAGATTCCACACCGTTGGTCTCAAGGTGTATAACTGCGAAAAGGCGCTCAAAACCGACACCCTGCGTATTCGCCGTCCGGAGAAGCAATAGTCAAACGCAAAGTTTGGCAAAACGGCCTTGGCATGCAAAGAAGCCGCCCCGACGGGCGGCTTCTTTTCGCTTCGGTTTTATGTGGCGCTTTTGCGCTTGCGTATGTGACTATGTGACGCCTTTGCACTTGCAACAAAAGCGGTATACGCTCACTCCGCGTAGCGGCGGCAAAACCCTCTAGGTACTAAGCCGCAACCTTGACGTCTTCGCCGTCTGCTCCCTCGGAACCAGCATTACCAGCATCAGCAGAGCCAGAGCCAGCTTCGGTGGCAGCATCCGCGCCCTCTGCTCCAGCAGCGCCCTCAGCTGCGTCCTCTTCGGAAACACCCGGCTGCTCAGCCTGGTAGGCGGTCAAGTCTACGTAGTAGGGTACGCTGGTCGGGATCTCGTTGATAACGATTTCCGCATTCTCGCGCTGCTCGTCAAGCCAGGCGGCATATGCCTCGGAAGCCATGCTCGACTGAAGCATGGTGCGAATGGAGTCAACAAAGGCCTGCGGCAGCTGGTCGACGCTCGTCACTTCAGCCGGAGCCTTGAACTCCTCGGTGCACTTGATGATGTGAATGCCGTACGTGCTTACCACCAAATCGCTTACTTGGCCAACAGACAGGCCGTCGAGCGCGCTCTGGTACTCAGTCACGAAAGTGGTCAGGGCATCCCAGCCCACATCACCGCCATTTGCTGAAGAGCTGTCCAGCGAGTACTGAGCGGCTGCGTCCTCGAAGGCGAGCTCGCCCGAGTTGATCTTGCCGAGAACGTCACGCGCAGTAGCCTCGTCGGTGGAGGCAAACAGGATATGGGAGGAGCGCTTAGCGCCGTCATAATAGGTGGCGTACATCTGAGCATAGCTCAGCATATCCTCAGCCGCAGGTTCCTCGGTAGTTGCAAAGCTTTCCTCAACGCCCTGCGACAAAAGCGCAAGTTCGATGGCTTCGCGATACTCGTCCTCGGTCATGCCAGCCTGGGCAAGGGCCTCGTTCCAAGCCTCTTCGCTTTCAAAGCTCGACTTGATTGAGTTGACGTATTCATCTACCTCAGACTGCTCAACGGTCACGCCGAGCTCCTTGGCGCCCTGGCGCAGAACCTCCTGCTCAATCAGACCGTCAAGAACCTCTTCGCGAACCTTCTCAGACGTGTAGTCGTTGTCGATCATCCACTGAGCCCAAGAGGCCTCGTCGGTCACGCCGAGCTGAGAGCGCACCGACTCAACGGTTACCGTGACCTCGTCTTCTGCAATCTTTTCGCCGTTAACGGTAGCCGCAGTGCCACCGGTAAGCTTCACGCCGTCAGAAGAACAGGCGGCGAGACCCATTACGCAGGCAAAAGTCAATCCTGCGACGCATGCGGTCTTCGCGATAGAGAGCTTGTTCATACACACCTTCTTACTACATGGTCTCGTCGTGTCTCGTTACTGCTGCGTTTAGACAGAGTCCACGAACTTAATGCGCAAGTATTTTCCCACAGCGTCAAGAGCCAAAATGGCGTTGCACAATATGACCACGTTTGGTTCACCAATTCAGACCAACTTGAGGAGACCCCGAAACAGCCCGCCAAATCAAGGTGCATACAAAAATCGGGCCGGCTACATCCAGTCGGCCCGATCGGTTCAAACAGCTTAGTTTTACGTTGGCTTCTCGCCAGTCTCTCGCCAGTCTCTCGCTAGTTTTTCGCGGCCTTCTTGCGATCAACCGCGGAAAGCAGGCGCTTGCGGAGGCGGATGCTCTTGGGCGTGATCTCGACCAACTCGTCATCCTGGATGTACTCGAGCGCTTCCTCAAGCGTGAAGGTGATCGGCGGAGTAAGCTGGATGGCCTTGTCGGCAGAGCTCGAACGCTGGTTGCCCAGGTTCTTCGTCTTCTCGACGTTGACCACCATGTCGCCTTCCTTGGCAGACTCGCCCACGATCATGCCCTCGTAGCAATCGTCACCCGGGCTCACGAACAGGCGCCCGCGCTCCTGCAGGGTGTCAAGCGCATAAGCCACGGCCTTACCCGTCGACATGGCGATCATGCCGCCGTTCTTGCGGCCGGCCATCTCGCCAGAATAAGGACCGTATTCCTTGAAGTGGTGGAACAGCACCGCCTCGCCGTGAGTGGCGTTCAGGATGCGGGTCTTCAAGCCCATGGTACCGCGGGAAGGAATGCGGAAGGTGAGATGGGTTATGGCCTCATCGGAGGCCATTTCCTCCATGATGCCGCCTGCCGTCCCCATGACCTCGATGGCTTTGCCTGCGTACTCGTTGGGCACGTCAACCGTAGCCTCCTCGATGGGCTCAAGCTTGTTGCCCGCCTCATCATTCTTGTAGACCACCTGCGGGCGACCAACCTGGAATTCAAAGCCCTCGCGACGCATGGTCTCCATGAGAACCGACAGGTGCAAAACGCCGCGCCCCGCAACCTCGATGCCCGATTTATCCTCAAGCTCGTTGATGCGCATGGAGATGTTGCTCTCCTTTTCGCGCATGAGGCGCTCCTTGAGCTGACGGCCTCCCACAATGTCGCCCTCGCGGCCAACCAGCGGGCTGGTAGATGCCTCGAACACGACCGCCATAGTGGGCTCCTCAACGGCGAGTGGCTTCATATGAACCGGGTTTTCCGGGTTGGTGATGATGTCTCCGATATCAGCGTCCTCGATGCCGATAACCGCAACGATGTCACCTGCATGCACCTCGGAAACCTCGATCTTGCCCAGGTTTTCGAAGGTGTAGACCTTGCGCGTCTGCGCGGTGTATTCGGTGCCATCGGACTTGATCACCAGCACGCGCTCCTTTTCGTGCAGGGTGCCGCTATGCAGACGGCCCACGCCGATGCGGCCTTCGTAGCTGCTGTGATCAACGGTGCACACCTGCAGGGCAACCGGGCCATCGACGTCTGCCTCGGGGGCGGGCACTTCGGACAGAATAGTATCAAGCAGCGGAACCATGTCCATGTTGCCGTCCTCTGGCTCGAGGCGCGCATAACCGTTCACGGCGCTGGCGTAAACCACGGGGAAATCGAGCTGCTCGTCGTTGGCGCCCAGCTCGACCATAAGATCGAAAACCTTGTCCACCGCAGCCTCGGGATCAGCATTGGGGCGGTCGATCTTGTTGACCACCACCACAATGCGCAAACCGCGCTCAAGGGCATGGGACAAAACGAAGCGGGTCTGGGGCTTGGGGCCCTCATATGCGTCGACGATCAACAGAGCGCCGTCAGCCATGTTGAGAACGCGCTCCACCTCGCCGCCGAAATCGGCGTGGCCGGGGGTGTCGATGACGTTGATCTTCACTCCCTTATAAGTGATGGAGATGTTCTTCGACAAAATGGTGATGCCGCGCTCTCGCTCCTGATCGTTGCTGTCAAGCACGCGCTCGGCAACCTGCTGGTTCTCACGGAACACGTGAGACGCCCAGAGCAGTCGGTCAACCAGCGTGGTCTTACCGTGGTCGACGTGCGCGATGATTGCAACGTTACGAATGTTTTCCTGCTTCATGCTGGTAACTCTTCTTTCATCTTCTCTATTGTTTACAGCCTGCGCCCCCGCGCGGCCGATATTTCCTGCGGCCCGCAAGCCAACGACAGACTCCCCAGTCTGCGCCACGATGCGGATGGCCGAATTTCAAAAGCAGCGTATTTTACACCTGACAAGGCATTAAATCGCGCTCTACTCCATATCTTCAAGTTCGGCGGTCAGCTTCTTCTTTTCGGCGCTCAACTTGCGCAGGTGCTCGTTGATCGTGTCGACGGTCCTTCCCGCGCTGATCACCTGCACGATACCCCACACCACCGCAGCCGTGCCCGCTGCGGCAATGAGGCCAAAAACACCGAAAGGCCTGCGGAAGGTAAGCAAGGCGGCCACCGCGCCTATGCCAGCCATCACCAGGCCGTTGCGGCGCTCGTCGCTTGCGGCGTCCCGCTGGGCAACCAGCTGCGCTCGAGCGGCGGCGATACCGGCAAGGCGCGCGCGAATCTCAGCTTCGGCGTCCAAACCACTCGATGCCGAGGCAGACGCTGCCGTATGCCTGGCCTTCGCACCCTTGCCCGACATCAGATACCCATAAGCCGCCTGCAGGTTTTTGAACTGCTCGGTCGCTCGGTCCTGAAGCTTTTTGTTGTTCGCAAACTTATCGGGATGCAGGATCTGCACCGTCTCCTTGTAAGCGGTCTTTATCTCCTCGGGCGTGGCGTCATCGCCAAGACCCAAGATATGCAGGGCTTCAAGCCGGTTCATGCCTTGTACGCCTTTCTCTTTTCAGCAGTGCGGCGTGGACGCTCACGCATCGTTTTTCGTAGAGCATGGTAACACGACGCCCGAAAGCCTCCGCGCAACGAGCGCGCATAAGGGCAGCATCAACAAACTCGTGATAAGCAAAAGGAGCATATCGGCGCCAGCGCCCGTCAGGTAGGTGTCGGGGAAGGCGCCCGTACCCAAATAGACGGGTGCGAAATACACCATGTCGAAGGCCCAGTGAATCAATATGGGGAAGGTAAGCGCCCTAGCCAAGGAATGCCCTTTCGCCCGCGCCTGTAAAAACAGGCAGGCCATGAGAAAGCCGAACAGGCCTGTTTGGACAAACTTCAAAGCGGCTTGCAGCAAAAGTGCGCCATCGTGCAGGTTGCGGATGGCGTCGGAGGCCACGTGTAAAAGCCCGAAAACCAGAGCGCTTGCGGCTGCGGCGCATATCAGGGCCTGCGAGCCATGAAACGCGCGGGCGAAAAAGGTGGTCAGCAGACCGCGAAAGGCGGTCTCCTCGATAACGGCAGTCACAAGGCACGAAAGCGAAAGCTGCACGATCAGCTGCGCCAGGCTTTCCCCCATCGCCAGTTCAAACATGTCGTCACCGCCTCGAGAGCGCAATCAATTCCGTCCGCCTCGTCAGTATAAACAAGACTTGGGTATGATAGACCGCACAGACAAGATCCAAACCTCGGAACACGGAGTCTACGACGGACAGGCAATTCGGCATATCCTCTTTCGCCCTCAAGCTGGCGGCAATACTTGGCATGACCTGCAACCACCTCGCCAATGTGTTTGCAGTCGAGCTGCCAGCCGAGCTTACGCTCATGCTGTATTCACTTGGCGGGCTTACCTTCCCCATCATGTCCTTTCTCTTGGTCGAAGGATACCGACATACCTCCAATCTGCCCAAGTACGCCATGCGTCTCGGCGCCTTTGCCGTGGTGGCACAGGTGCCGTATTCACTGCTTTGGGGTGCGGTACCCAATGTGCTGTGGACCCTGCTCGTAAGCCTCGGCCTCCTGTGGGCATACGATAGCGTGAAGCAGCGATCGCTGTTTTGGCTGGGCGCGCTCCTGGCGTACTTCGCGACGGCTTCCTTTGACTGGGGCGGGCTTGGCTTGGTGATGACGCTGATGTTCTACCTCCTGCGAGAGAAGCGTGCCGGGATCGCGCTCGTCATGTCGGTTGCCCTCGCGTCAAGCGTGTACCCGGTTGCAGAAAGCCTCGTCGCACTGCAAACGGCGGGATATCACAGTCTGGAGTCCTTTGCCGCCCTGCTTGACTTCAATCCCGAGACAAGCGCGCCGTTCATTCCCTACGCAAGCGCCGAAAACGAGATCCTTCAGGCAGGACTTTACGTCACGCTGCTCGGCATCACGGGCTATTCGGTTTTGGGCTTTGGCCTGGCCGCCGCCTTGCTCTACCTATACGACGGAAGGCGCGGGCGACCGATGAAGTGGTTCTTCTACTGCTACTACCCAGCACACCTGGCCATCATCTGGTTGGCGAGCCTGTTGCTGTAGAAACGTCACGCACAAGCCAAATAGCAGACACAAGAAGATCATCAGCTGGAGAAGGTGAGCGCCACCCAATCGCGGGGACGGCACCGTTTTCACTTGCATCCCTGTGTTCAGGTTGTGAAGACAATCAAACGAGAGCTCGGAAACATCCGGGTGGGCGACCTCAGGATACCCGACGTGAACGCATGGATGGCGTCCATGACCGAGAGGGGCTACGCTCCGCGGTCGGTTCACAGGCCGTTCGTCTTCCTCAAACAGATCATGAAATACGCGATGGCTATCGACCTCGTAACGAAGAACCCCTGTGACTTCTGCAAACCGCCCAAAATCCAGCGAAAGCAAGTAAATGCCCTGTCCCGCGAGGAGCGCACTCGTATGATGAGGCTCGCGCGCGAATCTGAACCCGCCCCGCTCGGCCTCGCAATCGAACTCGCGCTCACGACCGGCATGCGCCGCGGCGAGATATGCGGGCTGCGCTGGTCGGACCTTGG
>JAFXIM010000062.1 GCA_017533165.1 Eggerthellaceae bacterium | reverse complement strand
TCAGCAACTGCGCGCATGCGATGCAATTTCAGACAATCACACGCATAACTCGCAGGTTTCGCGCCTCAACCCAAGGTCTTCTTCGCCAGTTCCACGCCCTAACCCAAGGTCTTCTCCGCAGCTTACGCAGCGCCCGAGCGAACGGCGAATGTTCCCCAAAATGGGAGAGCCCCACGCGAAGGCAAGCGAGAGATCGCCGTCATCGCAGTCACTGAAATCAATCCCGCAATTCACGTGTTCGAGAGAGCAGCAATCGGCAAAGGCAAAACCTACGTCTTCAATCGACCGAAAGCTTGCCGGCAGAGTGACCACGCGCAACGAATCGCAGCCATCAAACGCCCCGAAGCCAAGCTTCCACACCCCTTCGGGGATAACGATCGACTTAAGCCTCGCGCACTGCTCGAACGCGTAATCCTCTATCTCGACCAGAGACGTCGGCAGCACAACCGACTCTATGTCCGCCCCGGAAAAAGCCTCTTCGCCAATGATCCGTGTGCCATCCGGAACGCGCACCTGCTTATCTTCCCCAGCATACTTAAGTAGCACACCACCCTTGATAGCGAAGCCATCGTTTGCCGCACTAAAGTCCATTCTGCCATCCCCTTACGCTTGATCATGCTTTTGCCCAAGCATAGGGATTCTCCCGACAACGCGAGAACCATAAGCAGTACAGAAGGCGCCACACCATCAAACTTCTCGCAATTCACTATCCTTAAGGACACATTTGGTCATTTTGCTGCCCTTTTCTCCTCCTCATAATGGGGCCAAGGTTCCGTCTGCCTTCGCTTTGCCGACTTCGGATGGTCGCTCCCCCGCGAAGGCGCGGTAATTGAGAGAAGGAGAAGACTATGGCTGAAGAGACCAAAGTCGAGGTACTACGAGCTGGTTGCTTCTTCTGCCACGTACGCTGCGGCGTTCTGGTAACGAAGGAAAACGGCAGGATCGTCGACATCAAGGGCGATCCGGATTGTCCGCACAACAAGGGTTACATTTGCTCTCGTCTGGAGAAGGGCCGATTACTTGACGGATTCGTCTACAACGAGAACCGCCTGAAGAGACCGCGCAAGCGCATCGGCGAGCGTGGTTCGGGCCAGTGGGAGGAGATCTCCTGGGATCAGGCATTCGACGAGATCGCGGCAAAGCTCACCGAGCTCAAAGATCAGTACGGCCCTGAGACTCTCGCGTTCACCGAGGGCACCGCACGTACCTGGTCTTGGCTGCACTACAAGTTCACCAACCTGTTCGGTACCCCGAACACGGGCGGCAACGGCACCATCTGCTACAGCTCCGACATGTGGCTTGAGCCCTGCACTTACGGCGGCTTCTGCTCCGACAAGTCCGACTGGGTCAACGCCGACCTCGTCGTCCTGTGGGGCCGCAACACTATCGTCTCCGAGCCGCTTCTGTGGCACTGGGTCGACACCAACCGCAAGGAGCGCGGCGCAAAGCTTCTCGTCATCGACCCGCGCTGCTCCGAGGTTGCCCAGCAGGCTGACCTCTGGCTGCAGATCCGCCCCGGCACCGACGCCGCTTTGGCACTCGGCTTCCTGAACGTCATCATCAACGAAGACCTCTACGACCACGAGTTCGTCGAGGAATGGTGCATCGGCTTCGACGAGCTCAAAGAGCGCGTCCAGGAATACCCGCCCGAGAAGGTCTCCGAGATCACCTGGATCCCGGTCGAGAAGATCATCCAGGCCGCCCGCATGTACGCCACCATCAAGCCCGCCTGC
>JAFXIM010000061.1 GCA_017533165.1 Eggerthellaceae bacterium | reverse complement strand
GCAAAGCCTTGCCATCCCCGAGTGCCTCACGCAGCTCGGGCAAACGCGCAAAGAACTCCGCGCGGTCAACGCTCTCCAAAACCTCAACGCCAAACCACTGCGCCACCTCGTACATATCCAAAGGAACGGTGGCAAACTCGTCGTTGTAGCGCGAATGATCGCACCTGCTATCAATCAAACAGGGAAGGTAAGCGCACTCCCCCAGATCGAAGGCAATGGGATCTGCCGTAGGCACCTCGCCCGAAAAGTCCATGGCCACGATGCCGCCTACGGCGCTTGTCAGCTGATCCTGCGCACCGCTCGGCTTACCGAAGTACCCGCGTTCGACATCCATTCCCGTAAGTGCAAAGGCAACGCGATCAAGATCGTCCATCTCACGTCCAAGCAAACCTTGAACGCAGGCTCCCATGAGCATCTCGAAAGCCGCCGAAGACGAAACGCCAAAGCCAACCGGGATGTCGGATGCCGTCACCACGTCAAAGCCCTCGAGGACATCATCAGCAGGACAAAGCTTTGCCGCCATCCCCCGCGCCATGGAAACCGATTTTCCGCGCTCGGATTCGCGCGGATCAAACCACTGCTCATCGGATAAATCGATGCTCGCAAAGCCAAAACCGTCCATGTACAGGCGAATCTCGCTGCGGCCGTTTGGTGCCGCTAGGGCATAGGCCCTATCTTCGATAGCCGCGGAAATCACGCAACCGCCCTGATGGTCGGTGTGATTGCCCGCAAGCTCCAGACGCCCAGGAGCGCTCGCATACACAAAGGCACCCGCAGGTTCTCCGAAACGCTCCAAAAAGATTCGTTTCAGAAGAACAAGCTTGTCATGCGATTGCGCCTCAGCGCAAGCAGCTACCTCATCAACGACCCGCATGTTCACCTCGCGCGCAGCCTCGCGGACCGCCTCGTCCACAAGCTCTCGCGCGGCTCCCAAAACGCGATTGAGAAGCTCCTGCTCATTCATCGCTTATCTTCTCCTCCCTAGGCCAGCTTCACTATGCGACGATCGTAGGTCACCAGTCCGTTGACCTCATCCTCCACATCGGAAAGCTGGGTGTACACGTAGCCCGCCAGACCCTGAGCCTCAAGCGCGTCAACCTGGGCAAGGTGGTCCCGCACGCCCTCGCGCCAGGCGTCTATGGTGTCAAAGCTCGCGTAGCCATAAGCCACGTCATAGAGGCTGTGGCCCGGCATCAAGAAGGCCAGACCACCAAACTCGGATATGGCGAAGGCGCGCGACCCATCGCAATTGAACGCGTCGCGTACTTCTTCGGGCTTTGCGTGATCGCGATACACCTCGAGCTTGCGGAAGTAGTTGTGCACGCTGTGGAAGTCGCCACAGCTTTGATCGTACCAGCCGCTCACAGAGTCAACGGGGCGCGAAGCATCCGCACTGCGAACCAGCTTGGTCATCTTGCGCGCCTCAAACTGCCCCCAAGCCTCGTTGAACAAAACCCATGTCACGACACTCGGATGATTGCCCAGGTGGTCGATGACCCCCAAGCAACTTTGCTGCCATTCCTCGCGATAAGCCGCATCACCTGCCGACAGGTGCGCGTAATGCGAAGGCCTCTCGTCCCCATACGCGTGCCAGGAGGGCTTAAACAGCGTAGGCTTGTAGCTTGTATGCCAGGCCTCGTAGGGGCTGCCACCCGTCACCATGTCCTGCCACACCAGCATGCCCAATCGATCGCAGTGGTAGTACCAACGCTGCGGCTCGATCTTGATGTGCTTGCGCAGCATGTTAAAGCCCAAATCCTTCATGGTCTGGATATCCCAAACCAAAGCCTCATCTGACGGGGCCGTCAGCAAGCCATCCGGCCAATAGCCCTGATCGAGCACGCCGCGCAGGAACACCGGCTTGCCGTTGAGGCAGAAGCGCTTGACGCCACGCTCGTCCTTTTCCATGGAAAGCGTGCGGAAGCCGCAGTAGCTGCGCACCACGTCGTCGCCGTAGCGAATGGCAAGGTCGTACAGATACGGATCCTCAGGTGACCACAGACGCACGTCAGGGATCTTCATGAAAGCCGTACGCAAAGTAGTGCAAGACTCGCCATCATCGGGCACATCCAAGGTCTCGCTTGCAAGCACCTCGCCCATCTCGTCCAAAAGCTCCACGCATAACTGCTCACCCAAACCGGACAGCTTGGCCATAACCGACAGGAAGCCTTCGCCCGTTGCCGTGATCTCGAGCCTCTCCACATGTTTGGCGGGCACGAACTCCAGCCACACGGACTGCCATATGCCCGACTGGGCGGTATACCAGATATCCCCGCCCTCCAAACGCTGTTTTCCGCGCAACTGCACTCCCGTATCACTGGGATCGTACACGCACAGGGCGATTTCTAGCTGAGCCTCAAGCTCAGCCTCTTCAGCTTGAACATATTCAGTCACATCGAAGGAAAAGGGAAGGTAAGCGCCTTTGTGCTCGCCGATGCGACTACCGTTAACGTAGCATGCGCAGGCGTAGTCAACCGCATCGAAATGAAGGATGCAGCGCTCTCCCCTCTTCAGAGCAGGCACGCGCATCGAACGCCGGTACCACAGAAGCTCGCTTGGCTGAAGCTGCCTGCCAACCCCGGACAAACGGGTCTCAGGAGAGAAGGGCACCACGATCTCGCCCTCAAACTCAGCTGGAATAGCCGCCGATCGCCATTCCTCGGCAGCCTGAGCGCTCGGAGCAAAACTGTACTCCCAAACGCCATTGAGGATGAGAATACCCTCGCGCGCGCACTGCGGACGCGGGTGCTCGGATAACACGTCGTGCGGATCAAGCGATTCTCCCCACGGGGTCATAAGAGGATGCGGCTCCGCCTTCTCATGCTTGCGCGGGGCGCTCGCCAAAACACGCTTCAAATCCATAGTTCACCATC
>JAFXIM010000060.1 GCA_017533165.1 Eggerthellaceae bacterium | reverse complement strand
CGGTGGCGCCCGCCATGAGCGCGTAGGTCACGCTCGTATGCCTTAAGGAATGCGCCGTGTAGCGCTCGGAGTCGAGGCCTATGTTGCGCAGCGCCTGCTTCACGATGCCGGATACGGATCTCGTGGTGAGGCGGCCGCCCTCGTTGCGGTTCGAGGTGGACGTGAAGAGGGGATCGGTGGGGGAGAGGTTCTTTCGCTCTGCGAGGTAGCGGTTGATGTCGGCCTGCAGGGTTTCGGCGAGCACCACGAAGTCGTCCTTCTCCGAGCGCCCCTTGCCGTGCACGAAGAGGACCATGGCGCCCGAGTGGGGTTTGACGTCGCCCACGTCGGCGCGCACGACCTCGATGTCGCGCAGCCCGGTTCGGAGCATGAGGCTGAGCATCGCGTAGTCGCGCTTCTCCTGCTCGCTCTCGCCGCGGGCGCTCTCCAGCAACCGCTTCGCCTGCTCGCGCGTGAGCGTGTCCTTCTTGAAGTCGCGGGAGAGGGGAGCGCCCTTGACCTTGGAGGCGACGTCGGGGAATCCGTCCGACTCCGCCCAGCGGTAGAAGGACTTCACGCCCTTGAGGTACGTGGATACCGAGCCAGGGGAGAGGCGGGTCAGGAGATCCTTCTTGAACGCCACGACATCGGCGGTATCGAGCTCATCAATGTCCAGGTCATTTTCAAGCACGTACTCCTCGAGGGCACGAAGGCCGCAACGGTAGGACTTCTTGGTGACCTCGGCCACGTCGAGCGCGTCTAACCACTCGGCTATGACATCGGCCGGTATCAACAGGGTCTCGTTGTCGCGGGTGATGGTCATGGAGGGCCTTAGAACGTTGACTTCAGGATGGCGATATTGTACACTCTTTTCCGTATTCGCAATAGGAGCAATTTTGCAAAAATTTTCGGGTTGACCTGCGGGTATAAATTCCCTTCAACTTCTATTTCTATGCAGAAGCGGAAATAGAAATACTCTAAAAGCAAACCTATGTATGCTTATACTTTTACCTATTTTCCAGGGCTTGACGTGGTGTTGGAGCGTGTCTTTTCACAGAGAGCTTTATTGCCCTGGATTTACCTTACAGCCACAAGCAAACTACCGTCTTCCGCCGCTCCGATTGCCGCAACCTCCATGCGAGCAAACCAATCCGGCAGCGCCCCATCCTCTTCGCGCAAATTGCTTTCTACGTCAGGATGTAGCTTACCGGACCAATGCGGCTTAGCATCGCTGGCGCTAGCCACGAAGACATCCCCGCCAAACCAGATGCCCTCTATGAGCAGATCTTTGATAGTCACTTGTTTCCTCTCATGAGCAGATGTGTCAGGGGTATTATGCTTTAAAGCTACCAGCAAATCCACCTACTTACTGCAAAGAGGCTTGCCGCTTCACGTCACTGCAGAGAAAATGTTTTTCGTATCGTATGGCACTGGTCTGGCTATCGAAGAGCCTCGTGCCTTAATGGGTTAGTTTGAGGGCGTTCTGATGAAAGCCCGGTTACCAGCTGCGTTTTCCGAGCGCGATCCTTTGCCTTCTGTTTGAGAGAATCCAGCGAGTCTTGATCTCGCCCAGTAACCTTACTGCGCTCCATTGCCGTTTTCTTCGCCAAATACTCGTATTCCCCGGGTGATATGGCCATGGTGCCACCTGCGCCGCTCTGGTTCTCTTGATACGAAACCAGATACTCGCTCACCATGAGCTTATCAGGGTTGAAGTAACCGCGATTTTTCGCAAGCGCTCTCACGTCTTCGATTGAAGTCCAACCGATATCCTTTATGTAAGCCTCAACGATACTTGTATCCAACCTGTCAGGATCATCTGTGCGAAGCGTGCGTCCCTCCAAGTACCAAGGAACATAACTGCTGATCTCAGCTTCGCGCGGAATCAGGATTGGCAGGCCTACAAGCCGGCGGTCGATCTTCCACTTAACTTCAAGTCGTTCTGCCGCCTCCTGAGCCGCTGTGGCAATCGATGCGTCCTCCTTCCAAGGAGAAAAACGCTTGTAATCATCAGAAAGGACGGCAACCCCGTCAATTTGCTCAACGATGTCCGCTCGGCGAGAGTAATCCTTATGAACCCCAAGGCTGAGAGATCGATTAGGGTGCATTGCCCTCTGATACTCAAACAACGCAATAGCTTCTTTCATGGTGTCATAACGAAAGAATGCGTGCTCACCAATGTTTTGAGAAGCCTTGATGAAAACGTAGTAAGAGGGCTTGGATTCATCTTTTGAGCCGAAGTGAAAGTCTTTCATATCATCATCCTCTCAAAATAAAGTCTTACAGCACATTTGTCGGTCGGACTCACGCACTTCAAACAAGAGATTCACCTTTGTTTTGGCATGGAAGACAAACTGTCGCTGAGGGGTAATAACGCGAAAGAGCGCGCCCTGGTATTTCCAATAAGAAATAACCAAGACGCGCTCTTTCTGAAGGTCGTTTACAAAGGTGTACTACGCACTATACGTAGCTAGTGTGAAAGCATTCATTCAGAACTAACTATACAATTTTACTATACCCCATTTGACCTGCGGTTTCATTAGCAATGGTTTCCAATAGTCGCGGTTCATAGTGCCGTCCGACGAAACCTCCTGCTAACAGGAACTAATCGTCTTCTCAAGCTTTCCGGTAACTGAAGACACGGTATTGGCAGATTTGGGCCCACAGCCGCTCCTAAGAGCATCCGCTGAATGCTCGTTATCGAAAGACACCAATCATGTAAACGTCGGTTTTGCGTGCCTCGTTGACTCCTTTGCAGACACCCTCGGGAAAATTGACCTTCCGGATAGCTACTGCGATCAGGGACTCCTCGATGAAGAAGCACTCACCCTGCGCATTACCAAGGTCTTAAACCTCGTCCTCTATGTTTGCTCCGTCAACGCTGACATCACCCAAGCCTACCAACCCTCCCCTTCCCCAAAGAAGGGAAACCCCAAGAAGCGCAACAGAAAAAGCCAGGCTTTCATTTACGATGTAGGCTTTCGCATAGGCCCCGCTCTAGGTGCGGTGAGATCGCAGAAAACCCTCCCCATCTCTGGAGCAGGATCCGCTAAAGCCCCGCACGTCCGCAGGGCGCACTGGCATCACTACTGGAAGGGTCCGAGGGACGGTGAGCGTAAGCTCATCCTGAAGTGGATTTCTCCCATCAATGTCAACATGAGCCTTGGAGCGCCTTCCCTCACCCTCCATGAGGCCCATTAAGCTTCCTGATCGAGCCGTCTGTTCTTCAGAGTTCGGCCTTGAGCCAAAAAATGCGCGCAGTTACACCGAGAGTCAACTTTTTTTGAAGAAGAAGTCAAACTAATCGCTTGACTTTCTTTTCGGGCCGAAGGCACACTGCGGAGCGGTGCAAGGACAACGGCTGATCTGTATCTGGACAGAGAAATCCCTCGCGTGTGTACACGAGGTAGCTCTGACATAACTCTTACTGCATCACGTACGCGAAGGTATCCGTGTGTCTTGTAGAGCCGTCATCCTAAGAGTGGTTCACATTCCTCAAGGTAAGCCCCTTGAGCATGCGTCCCGCAGCATTCACAGTGGTCATTACACGCCCTCACTGCAGGCAGTTTCCCGCCTTTGCTGCTACCCGACAAAGCGTATGTGTCGCCCTGTCCGTGTGCCGGCCTGCGTTCTTGCTATAGAAGAAACGCCGCCTTTCGCCCCCGCACGATCCTTAACCAATGTACCAAGGCGATTAACGGTTAATCGCTTCCTGATTAACCACAATACCTTGGGTTAGGCTTATGGAGGTCTTGCCGTGTACATTGACCCCTGAGGTATCCGCTCCGTGTTAGGCTCACGAACCGTACCCCGCCCATTCTCTGCATTGGCTGGGCGAGACCGCAAATTATAGTCTTAGGCTTGACTGGCATCAGGGGGACTACCGGAAGGGTCTCACATCCCCTCTTTCGCCATGTCCCTGGCACCCTCCCGGATTGAGCCGCCGGGCCGCTGCATACACTTTTCTGCATGCTGATATGTATTTTTGTCTGAGTGATGATTAAACCGTGCCGAATCGGGTAACACTAGAACTGACGAGCCGAAAAATGGCAATAAGAAACCAAGCCTGCACCTATCCACTTTTTTTTCAAAGGGACGCGTGAGACTAAAAAGGCAATAGGAAAGTAGGCCTTTGCCTGCCCAATTTTTGAAAAAGGACGCGCAAGACGTAAACATTGCCTAGTCATTTGGTTTTTTTGCCGCACTTAAAGAAGCCATCGCGCCCATGGAATTTTTTCCAGGTATCGCGTAGACGATCCCTTTCCTTTCAAGGGTGCACTGAAGAAGCCTAGCGCCACCCCATTTTTTCGAAGGGGAATCGGCGTAGTGAGAATGCAGTCCTGTCAAGGGTTCATGCGGTTTTTCGGAACGGCTAGATCGTCACTTCTTTCTTTTGGATTTGCCATGAGAACAATAGAAAAAGCCGCCCAGGAACAAACTCCCAGACGGCTTGAGTGTACATTATTACCCAAAATAGGGTGCAAAAGTGCTGTTCAAGCGCACCTTTAGCGTTGACCATTATTCTCGCATATGATAATATAAATTCATATACAAATGGTTCGTTTCGATAAAGGTGCTTTATCATCTGTGAGAGAGATGATTGAGTATCCTCCACAAGAGGTGTTGGTAGCACCTTTGTGGACACGGACTATTTGAGAAGTCGACCATCGGGTCGGCTTTTTTTGTTTTTTCATGACTTTCTTAAATGATACACCAAAGGTAACATTTCGGCAAGTACTGAGCCGAAGCAGCATTGTGGCGCGGTTTCTGACGATTGAAATCAAAGGTCCTTTCGGAAAGAAAAGCAACCATCAAGTCGCATCATTTGTCATCGTGCCGAACTGGATGATACAGTTGAGATAAGGGTACTAATCACCTTTATGCATACGAGCCCCCGACCCCAATTGCGTCTAAACGCACGGAAGGCGTCGGGGGTTTCGTGTTTTATGGACGAACACCCACCTGCGAAGCCGAAAGAGGCTTACACGGGCGGGTGTTCTTTTGCTTCCGAATATAACGAATTGTAATGGGAAGGATATATAACATCCTGCAATGGACGGCGAGGGAGGCGAGCTGTTAGGTTAGAAGGGAACTAATCACACATCGGAGGTCATGCACATTGAAAATCAAGTTATCAACCATACACCTAGCATTGGCTCAAGCCAGAAAGGAACGCGGCATATCGCAGGCTCAGATTTCGAACGAGCTAGCAGTCGAGCAAGCAGCGATCAGTCTTTACGAGAACGGACACCGCGGAATTCCGCTCGATACGTTGGAGCGTTGGGCAGAGCTATTGGATATAGACATCACCATCACACCAAAGGGCTACGAACCGTTGAATGAGCCCGACTACGAGCAAAGAGACTTAGAGGAATGGTCCCGGCTGAAGCGACGCAGAAATACATTAATTGCGGAAATGCGCTCTCTGATGGCCATCAGGACCCTGCAGACACCTGAATTCCAAGCGGTGGATGAGGAGTCGGGAGAGAGCCGCTTCTGGGCTTACAGCTTCCATGCCGATCACAGCATTGGTTTAGTGGAATCCAGGCACGACCACACGTCTCAAAAGCACCTCGCCGTTGAGTACACAGGTGAGGAGGTAAACGTCTACAAGTTCGACCGCGAATTCATAGCGCAATCTGGCGGCTTAGACAGAATCTACCTGACGGAAGATGACTTCCTGACCCTAGGGAGCAACGCGAACCCCGAGGAAATGGAGCTCTTGAAGTCAACTATCTTCAGAGAGAAGGCGAGCAGGCCTGACGGGGTGGAGCTTGTGAACCCAGAGGGGTTTTCCATACGCTCTCTCTGGGAGATGCAGGAAAGCCATGCACGTTTTTCAGAGATATATGATGAGGTCATTGGCTGCGCCGAGTATCAGGAGATGGAAGAGGAGCTTCTGCAGATCGAGGGGCTTCTGGATGACCTCATGATTGACAACCGCTTAAGCAACGGAATGCCAAATTCTGCGTTCGTGAGGTGGAACAATGAAGACACCGAAGCGGTTTCAGTTCCTTTGCACGAGCCGGAGCGTACCTGGTGTTGGGTCGAAGAAGGCGTGAGCTGGGTGGAACGTGACTTCAAAGAACCAGGTGGGCGGCAATGAGGCCTTCAGACAGCCTCAAAACATCATCAGCATGAAGGCGAATTGCCATTCTTATCTACAACCAGCAGAAATATGGGCGGTTCCAAAACCGACCAACGTGGTAAACGCCAGCATGAACATCTACGTACAGTAGAAATTTGGGCGGTTCCAAAACGTCTTCGGAGACTGCGAAAAGCAGCGTTCTATCTACGCACAGTAGAAATTTGGGCGGTTCCAAAACCATTAGCGGCATTTTACCAGCCCAATACCCGAAAACAGCACCAATGTCCGAATAAAAAATGAATGAAAACTGGCGTATCCCCCCATTTCCTGCCGGTTTTTATTGAATATCACGAGCAATTGTTAGGCGGGGCTTGCATCAATGCGGGTCCCGCCTAATGTTCTATTCCCCGGTAATCCTGTATTGCACCCATTTCATCCAGCGCTCGTTCTCGCCCTTTTCGAGGGGTGGCAGCTGAAGGCGCCCGTCTTCCCTCCTTGCGCATTCTTGGATCATTTTCAAACCCTTCAGGGCGATATGGTACGCGCCATTGGCGTCGACGCATATCGGGTGCTTCGAGGGATCAGCTTCTCTTGAGTCGAAGAACGCCCCTGACGCGTTCCTGACGGGCGAAAGCAGGTAATCGTCGACGCTTCCAATCCTAGCGTTTCGCATCTGCATGAGGGACTTGAACATCAGAAGCAGTTGCCTACAAGAAGCGGGGTCGAACTCCTCGCAAATCGCCTCTCGCAAATCGTCCAAGCGCTCATAGTCGACGCCGGCATCCCCGAACACGTGCCTGAGTTCATTGGTGACGTCAACGCGCATCGAGCGCCATAGGCCGTCCACCTTGGCGTTAACGACGCGCTCGCCCGTAGAGCAAACGGTCCATTCGTCAATATG
>JAFXIM010000059.1 GCA_017533165.1 Eggerthellaceae bacterium | reverse complement strand
GCATGAACGAGCAGCGCGAGCAGGAAAAGGTGCGTGCCGCCGAAAAGCTGGTTTCCAACCTCATCCCCGTCATCGATGACTTCGAGCGCACCATTGACTACGCGGTGAACAACGGCGAGACCGGCCTGCTTGGTGGCGTGAAAGCGGTCCACTCCAAGCTCGTCAACACGCTCGAGAAGGAAGGCGTCGGCGTGATCGATCCCGCCGGCTGCGCCTTCGATGCGCTCGAGGCGCAGGCTGTTGGAACGGTTGATGACGCGAGCGTTCCCGACGAAACGGTTGCCCAGGTTTACCAGAAGGGCTATCGACTTGGTGTCAAGGTGCTTCGCCCCGCCATGGTGACCATTACCACGGGAGGTCCGAAGCGCGTTGAGTCCGATGGGGAAGAGGCTTAAGGAGCCCTTCCCGCTAGGGCCTCGCGGCTAACATTAAGAAGTAGATGGAGGGCGGGTTGCAAGTTCCCGCCCTTGTCATAGACAGGAGGTAGAAGCGTATGGCGACAACGCCGGATTACTACAAGACGCTTGGCGTATCGCGCACTGCCTCGGCAGACGAGATCAAGAAGGCTTTCAGAAAGCTGGCTCGCACCCATCATCCCGATGCCGGCGGAGACGAAGCCCGCTTCAAGGAGATCAACGAGGCCTACGAGGTCTTGAGTGACGAAAAGAAGCGCAAGCTGTATGACCAGTACGGTACTGCAAACGAACATCAGGTTCCTTTTGGTGGCGGCGTCGATATGGGAGACATCTTCGGCGGCGGTTTCGGCGGAGCAAGCTGGTCGGATATCCTGGAGCAGATTCGCAGCGGCGAAGGTGCTTTCGGGGGATTTGACTTCGGCGGCTTCGGCGGCAGGCAGAGCAGGGCTCGCCGTGGCCAGGATATGAACGTCACGCTTAACGTAAGCTTCGAAGAGGCCTTCGACGGAGTTGAAAAGCGCGTTACCGTACGCGTTCCGGGTAAGCCCGAGGCAGACACCTTCACCGTTAAGGTTCCTGCGGGCGCGGTTGACGGCGGCCGCCTGCGCTTCAAGGGCAAGGGCGGACTGGGCGAAAACGGCGGTGAGAGCGGAGACCTCTTGGTCACCACTAAGATCGCCGAACATCCCTACTACTCCCGTGACGGCGCTGATGTAATCGTCGAGCTGCCCGTGACAGTGGCAGAGGCCGCCCTTGGCTCCCAGATTGTGGTACCCGCCCCCGACACGACCAAGGTTCGCGTCAAAGTTCCCGCTGGAACTCAAAGCGGTACCGTCCTCACCATTCGAGGCAAGGGCGCTCCCGACGTTAAAGCGAAGGGTCGCATGGGCGACCTGCGCATAAGGGTTCGCGTTGACGTTCCCGTTAACATGAACGAAGAGCAGCAAAAGGCCATGGAGGACTTCCTGGCCGCAACTACGGAAGACGTGAGAACATGGGAATAAGCGATCGAAACAGACCCCTGTACATGATCGGCGTTGCAGCTGAGTTGGCAGGCGTGCACCCGCAGACCCTGCGCACTTACGAGCAGAAGGGCTTGGTTACCCCTCAGCGCACGAGCGGCAACACTCGCATGTACTCCCAGGCAGATATCGAGCGCCTCGAGCTCATCAACGAGCTCACCAACGAGGGAATCAACCTTGCCGGCGTCATTCGAATTCTCGACCTGCAGGGCCGTCTTGACGAGCGTGACGAGCAGATCGACGACCTCCACAAGCGCGTCCGTCGCTTAGCCGATCGCGTTCACGAGCTCGAGACCCGCGAGACGATCACGTCCCTCGTTCGCAAGAGCGACCTTCCGCCTATGCTGCTCGGCGGTTTCGAGTAGGTCTCGATCCGAGCAAAGCAAAAGCGAATCACCTTAAGTTCCCTCATTCGAAGGAGGTACTTATATGAGACTAGACAAGCTGGCCCTGACCGCTCAGGAGGCTTTTCAGGCTTCCATGGGTATCGCAAGCGAAGCCGAAGCTGCGGTCATCGAGCCCATCCACCTTTTGAAGGCGCTGCTTGACGCCGGTGAGAACAACCTCGCCGCCATCGTTAAGCGCATTGGCGCCGATCCCGCCCTTCTCAAGAAGAGCGTTGACGACGAAATCGCGAATATGCCCAAGTCGCGTGGCGGCATGGCCATGTCCGTTCCCGGAAACGACCTTATCAGGACGGTCGACTCCGCGGTCAAGATCGCTGAAAAGCTCGGCGATTCCTATGCCACGAGCGAGCATCTTCTCATCGCCCTGTCCGAGGATAAGGGCGCTGCTGGCCGCGTGCTTTCTGCCCAGGGCGTCACGCGCAAGAACATCGAAAGCGCTTACGAGTCCTTGCGCGGTGAAACCCGCGTGACCAGCCAGACTGATAAGACCCAGTTTGAGGCACTCGAACAGTACGGTCAGAACCTGACCCAGCAAGCACGCGAAGGTAAGCTCGATCCGGTCATCGGACGATCTGACGAAATTCGTCGCACCATTCAGGTTCTTTCCCGTCGTACCAAGAACAACCCCTGCCTCGTCGGTGAGCCCGGCACGGGCAAGACCGCCATCGTCGAGGGCTTGGCCCAGCGAATCGTGGCGGGCGACGTCCCTTCGAGCCTGCGCGACCGTGAGATCATCTCCTTGGATCTCGGCGCCATGATGGCCGGTGCGAAGTACCGCGGCGAGTTTGAGGATCGCCTGAAGGGCGTGCTGCGCGAAGTGCGCGAGAGCGCTGGCCGCATCATTTTGTTTATCGATGAGCTTCACACCATCGTGGGTGCGGGCACTTCGGGCGACAGCTCACTTGATGCCGGCAACATGCTCAAGCCCGCGTTGGCGCGCGGTGAGCTTCATGCCATTGGCGCCACCACGCTTGACGAATATCGCAAGTATGTTGAGAAGGACGCCGCCCTCGAGCGCAGGTTCCAGACGGTGCTGGTGGGCGAGCCTACGGTTGAGGACACCATCGCCATTTTGCGCGGCCTGAAGGAAAAGTACGAAATCCATCACGGCGTGCGCATCACCGATGCCGCCCTTGTCGCGGCAGCCGAGCTTTCCGACCGCTATATTTCCGACCGATTCCTTCCCGACAAGGCCATTGATCTTATGGACGAGGCGGCAAGCCGCTTGCGCATCGAGATAGACTCCATGCCTGAACCACCTCTTCCGGTCGAGCGCGACGTTTCATGGCACACTGGCTCATCATGACCTCTTCCGCCTTGCTCTCCATGAGATCAGCCATCTCCGTATCGACCAACCCCGGCGCGACAGCGTTGACTCTCACGCCGAGGGCCCCGCACTCAGCGGCAAGGGTCTGCGTGAACGCCATGATCCCTGCTTTGGAAAGACCATAGGCACAGCTGCCCTGAGGCAGGTCAAGTCCGAGTACAGAGCCCATATTGATAATGCTGCCGCTCTTACGGCGAACCATGATGCGGAGAACGAGTTGAGTCAGCTCCATTTGAAAAAAAAGGTTCACGTCGAAAATCTCGCGGATTTTCGCCATGGACGTCATCTGGAACAGGCCTCCATGCGCCACACCAGCATTGTTCACCAGAACATCTATCGGAGTCTTGGCCGAGACCAGATTACGCACGGCGGCCTTCATGGCATCGGAGTCCGTCATCTCGAAAAAGATCGGAGTGACGGAAACTCCATGCTCTTTCGCAATTTCCGCACACATCTGCACGAATTCAGGCGTCTCTCGGCGGGCGTGAGCGATCACGTTCGCCCCGTTCCGTGCGAATTCAGCCACAAGGGCCTTGCCTATGCCGCGGTTCGTACCGGTGATGAATGCAGTCTTGCCTTTAAGCATTGTTACCGTCCTTGAAGTACTTGATCCAGTAGTCAATCTT
>JAFXIM010000058.1 GCA_017533165.1 Eggerthellaceae bacterium | reverse complement strand
GAGGAAGCTGTCGAGGAAGTTGCTGAGGCTGTCGAGGAGGCCGTTGAGGCTCCCGTCGAGGCTGAGGTTGCCGAGGAGAAGAAGGACGAGGAGTAATCCTAATCCGTCCTTTCGAGCGGAAAGCGTGTTGCGTGAGCCGATTTGCGGCCTGCGCGCCGCAGAGCGCAACCGCCGACATCGTTCTGTACAAAAGGGGTCGCATGAGTGCGGCCCCTTTTCGTTTGTCCCTCGTCGCCGCATGTTGCAAAGCTGCAAGCTGCGCGAACGGCTCTTAGCGAAGGGGAGAGCCGATTGCGTCGCTTGCAGCAAGGGGCTCGTATCATGATGGACACCGCATGACGCGATTCTTGTGTCAAGCGCCTCGTTCTTCTTTGCGTCTGGCACATTGCGCGCGCTGAAAGCAGATAGTAGATGATTGGCCTGCGATGTCCGAGGTTTGACGAGGCGTTTCGCTATACTGCTTCGTTATGGAAGAGACACGGGAACATACAGCGGCAAGCGTTGATGCGCGCGTAAAAATCGTGCTCATGCTGGCGTATGCGATCGCGCTATTCTTCGTTGACACGTGGATTGGCTTGGCGGTTGCCGCGATTGCGTTCGTCGTAGCGTTTGCGAAGAGCCGCCTTTCTGCTGCTCGCGTGTTTCTCGTTTCTTTCCCCGTGTACGTATTGGTTGCGTTTATGCTCGTCTCAAGTTCGTTCGTGTTTGCCGACGTTGGAGGGCAGGCGACCGAGGGGCTTGTTTGCCTGACGGGCAACTTATGCTTTGCGCCGGAAGGCTTCTGCCGGTCGTGTCTGTTCGCCGTACGTATTGTTTTGATTGTGTGGATGTGCCTGATCGTAACCTTTAGCGTAACTTCTACCGAAGTCATCGACGCCATGCGCTGGTTTCTTCTTCCTTTGAGAAAACTGGGCCTGCAAACCGACGACGCGGCTATGATCGCTTCGATTGCCGTGCGCTTTATTCCCATTATGTTCGAGGAGTTTTTCCGCGTGCGCGCCGCTCAGTGGTCGCGTGGAGGGTTGGGCTCTGAGTTTGGCCTTCTCGAGCAGATAAAGGGCTGGACGGCGGTGCTCATGCCCATGCTGGTGGGCCTGTTTCGCAGAGCCGATGCTTTGAGCGTCGCTATGGATGCGCGCTGCTATGGAGCTGCGGAGACCAGGACATCGCTGACGGAAGCGCGTGTGGGATCTGCCTCGAAAGCGCTGGCTGTCGGGGGTCTTGCATCTCTGCTTTTGCTTGCTATTGCTTTTTAAAACTTACGTTTGACGCCTCAAGGGGGCCGGCAAGCTTCTCGGCAAAACGCGTGAGCGGGTCACTCGGCCTTTCGGGCTTTGCGCAGCGTGTCAATGCTTGCCAAAGCCAATCCTGCCCAGATGCAGCCAAAGCAAACCGCGTGCGCTGGGGTGAAGGGTTCGCCGAAGGCTAGGACGCCCAAAAGCAGCGCAATGGTGGGGCTGACGTACTGGATGAAACCCAGCATGGAAAGCGGGATGGAGTTCGCGGCCTGGGCGAACAGTACGAGAGGAATGGCTGTCACGGGGCCGGCACCGATGACAAGAAGCGTGAGAATCCATCCATCAACCGAGGCTACGTCGCCCATGAACGCATGGGATCCCGTGAGGTATGCCGTCGCGAACACCACGGCAAGCGCCAGAGGCAGAGCGAGCGTGCTCTCGACTGCAAGCGCGGGGATGGCGGGATAACCGCCCTTCTTCTTGATTGCCCCGTATAAGCCAAAAGACACGGCTAGGGTAATGGAAATCCAGGGCAGCTCGCCGTAGTCGAAAAGGAAGTAGACAACGCCAGCCAAGCACAGGGCCACAGCGGCCTTCTGCAGACTCGAGAGCTTTTCCTTGAAGAACATGACGCCGAAAAGGATTGATACCAAGGGGTTGCAGTAATATCCCATGGCCGTGTGGACGACGCGGTCGGTGTCGACGGCGTAAATGTAGACGCCCCAGTTGATGCTGATGAGCAAGGCCGCAGGTGCCAGGAAAGAAATGGCGCGCTTGTCTCGCAAGAGGTCGAGGAAGTTGACGCGCATGACGGCGCAGATGATGACCATGAGAACAAAGCACCATATGATGCGCTGTCCGATGACTTCGAGGGAATTGACTCCGTCGAGTAATTTCCAATACAGGGGCGCAAGTCCCCAGAAGACATAGCAGAGAAGGCCAGCTAAAGACCCCCTGAGCTCCTGGTCGTTTAGCTTCGAACCACTCACTAGTACCGCTCCTTAGAAAAAACGCCCTTAGCTTCAGCTTTCGCAGATTCGCAGGGCTGATCGGATTATAGTTTGCTAGGTATGACCCGAAGCGGGTCGCATGCGAAAGCGCTTTGACGTTCGGTAAGCGCTCAGTGTTAGAGGAGAATCGATGGACCTCGATTTCGGTACTTTCTTGCAGGCCCTCATCGCTGACCCGATTCTGGGTTTGATTGTCATTCTCTGTTTGGGTGGTACGTTCGTCAACGGAGCAACGGATGCTCCTAACGCCATCGCAACGGTGGTAGGTACGAAGGCCATGAAGCCCGGTCCCGCCGTCATCATGGCCGCAATCTGCAACTTCGTCGGTTTGTTCGGCATCACCATGGTGTCTTCGGCGGTTGCGAAGACCATTTTCAACATGGTCGACTTCGG
>JAFXIM010000057.1 GCA_017533165.1 Eggerthellaceae bacterium | reverse complement strand
AGCGGCGAAGAAAGCCAAGAAGGATGCGAAGGGGGCTTAGTTGGGGGTTGATCAGGTTCTTTAGTGGTAAACTGTGAGGGTTGTCTCTAAAATGCGAGGGCGCGGCGTCATTGGCTGCGTTCTCCCGAATGAGGATCAACGGTAACATTGGCCGTCGCGATCCCGGAAAGCGAGAAGTCTTCATGTCTAAGGGTACCTACTCCTTCACCACCCCCATCTACTACGTCAATGCTGCGCCGCACCTCGGCACGGCTTACACCACGGTGGCAGCCGACACCGTAGCGCGCTATCAGCGTATGAACGGCTATGACGTTGCCTTCGTCACCGGCATGGATGAGCACGGTCAGAAGGTGGCCGACACCGCCTCTGGTAAGGGCATGTCTCCGCAGGAGTGGTGCGACTCCATGGAGCCTGCATTCCGCGATGCGTGGGAGATGCTCAACATCACCTATACCGACTTTGTGCGCACCACCGAACCTCGTCATCATCGCAGCGTGGAGAAGCTTTGGGGTGAGCTGTACGACAAGGGTTACCTTTACAAGTCCAGCTACGAGGGCTGGTACTGCGTGCACGAGGAAACCTACTACGCTGAGAGCGACCTTGAAAAGAACGAGGAAGATCAGTTCGTCTGCCCCGACTGCAAGCGACCCGTTCAGCTGATGGCTTCTGGCGAGGAGAATTGGTTCTTCAAGCTCTCCGAGTTCCAGCAGCCGCTGCTTGACTTCTATGCCGCAAATCCGGACTTTATTCGTCCTGAGACTCGCAAGAACGAGATCGTCACTTTCGTTGAAGGTGGTCTGAAGGACCTGTCCATCTCTCGCTCCACTTTCGACTGGGGCATCCCGCTGCCCTTCGACGAGGGTCACGTGTGCTACGTATGGGCGGATGCGCTCATCGCATACCTCACGGGCATCGGTTACGCTGATCCTGATCGCGAGGGCGAATTCGAGCGTCGTTGGCCCATGCAGTACCACTTCGTGGGCAAGGACATCACGCGATTCCACTGTGTTATTTGGCCGGCCATGCTCATGGCGGCAGGTCTGCCCGTGACGGGCACCGTGTTCGGCCACGGCTTCCTTCTCACCAAGGGCGAGAAGATGTCGAAGTCCAAGGGTAACGCACTCAAGCCCGCCGATCTGTGCGCAATCTTCGGTGTTGACGCCTATCGTTACTACTTCATGAGCGATGTGCAGTTTGGTCACGATGGCTCCATCTCCCTCGAGCGCATGGTCCAGGTGTACAACAACGAGCTCGCGAATACCTGGGGCAATCTGTGCAGCCGCGTGTTCAACATGACCAAGAAGTACTTCGGCGGTTTGGTGCCCGAGGTACCTGCCGAGTTCGCGAATGCTGAGAATCCGCTTGCCGATGTGGCTGCCGGCCTGTATGCCTCCTACGACGCATGCTTGGGTGCCGTGGACTTCACGGGCGCAACTGCTGCTGTGCAGGAGCTTGCAAGCGCGGCCAACCTCTACGTTGAGCAGCAGGCCCCCTTCCGCCTTGCCAAGGATCCCGAGAAGCAGGGTGAGCTCGCCTTCGTCATGTACAACCTGCTCGAAGCCATTCGCATCATCGCGCTCTACATGGCTCCCTTCATGCCGAACACTTCCGCAGAGGTGTTTGGCCGTCTGTCCCTGGGCGACATCACCGCAGTGGTGGATATCGAGTCGGCGACTGCCTGGGGTCAGCTGCCGGCGGGCAACGCCGTTGAGACCGGCGATCCGCTGTTCCCGCGCCTTGACCTCGACTCTATCGACATTAACGTGGAGTAGGTCGCAGGTTTTCGCAATGAGCACGTCCCGCGAGGTTTGGATCTGATATGACCGAAGCAATGCAGCAGCAGTTCAGCGACGCCCGCTTCAGACGCAAGCGCAAAAACGGCGAGTACGAGGTGATTGAGGCCCCCGATTTGCCCGCCTTTGTGGCGGATACGCATGCGCACGTGCACATGCTGAAGGACCCGGCTTTCTCCATTGCCCGCGCTGCGTGTTGCGAGGTGCGCTTTATCGAGGAAATTGTCGATATTTGCGAAGATGACCTCGCCGTTTTCGATCGTATTGCCAAGTGGACGCGCCAGGCTGCGGTAAAGATTCCCAGCATGACCACGGTCATGTACTGCTGCAAGCCTGCGCCTCGCGTGCCGCGCTTTCGCTTTGCCATTGGCTGTCATCCGCACAACGCCAAGAACTTTGACGAGGCTGCCGAGGCTCGTTTGCTCGAGATCTGCACGACCCTCGCGTAAGCGCGGTGGGTGAAATCGGCCTCGACTATCATTACGACCTCTCGCCGCGCGACGTGCAGCGAGAGGTTTTCCGCTGTCAGACCCGCATCGCCAAGATGGCGGGTCTTCCCGTGGTGCTTCATCTTCGCGAAGCTCATGATGACGGCTTTTCTATCTTGCAGGAGGAGGGCTTTCCCGAGGCGGGGGTGCTTTTGCACTGCTACAACTTGGGCCCTGAGGAACTCAAGCGCTGGATTGATGCCGGCTGCTATGTGGCCTTCGGCGGTCCGCTTACCTTCAAGAAGGCAGAAGAGGTGCGTGAGGCTGCTCGCATCGTGCCGCGTGAGAAGTTGCTCACTGAAACCGACGCACCCTTTATGACGCCCGAGCCTATGCGCGGCATGGAGTGTGGATCCGAGCACGTCATCTTCACCGCCTCGAAGATGGTTGAAGTGCTCTGCGATGATCCTGTTGAAGCCGAGGGGTTCCTAAAGGGACTCTACGAGAACGCCCTGTCCCTGCTTGATCGTGAACCTACTGCTTGGCAGAGGGGAGAAGAATAATGCATCGTGTAATCGTTGTTGGCTCTCCGCGTCCCGACGGACGCAGCGCCGCTTTGGCCGATGAGCTGTTTAACGCCTGCATAGAGGAATGTCCGGAAGACGGCGTATCAATCGTGTCGGTGGCAAGCCTTGAGGTGTCGCCTTGTCGCGGCTGCGATGCGTGCAGGGAGGCAACCGTTGCTCCTGAAAAGCTTCCCGAAAGCGATGATAACCTGGCGATCATGCCCATCGTGGCGCAAAGCGATGCCGTGCTGCACCGCTGTGTCATTCACGACGACATGACCGATGTTCGCAAGCACATCGACGCGGCAGATGAGCTCATTGTGGTTACTCCGGTGTATTTCGCGAGCGTTCCCGCCCAGCTGAAGTGCCTGATGGATCGCCTGCAGCCTTACTACTGGTCCGACGTGCGCAAGCTGGGCAGGCGTCCCATGGTTTTGCATGTGGTGGGCGAAGGCGGCGACCCGCATGGCTTTGAGCCGCTTATCGGCACGGTGAGGTCTGCTTTTGGGGCCGTTGGCTTCGATTTGGAGCTGGTGCTTGATTGGGTTGGGAAGATTGACGAATCTGGGGAGATCGTAGCTGAGGCCGAGGAGTATCCGCTGCCACCTGTTGGCGGCTTTGCGGGTTTTACCATTGATGGCGACGAGTTTGAGATCGTCGAGGTGGACGGTGAGTTCCCGGAGGGCTTCTCCTTTGACTTCGACGAAGATTGGGAAGATGGCGAAGACCTCTTCTTCTATGATGAGATTGACGAAGAAGATGTCGGTTTTGGGCTTGACGCTGCCCCGGAGGCTCGCGCGTTTGGGTCTTCCGCTACCTCGCATGCTTGTGAGCCTGCTGGCGAGCGCAGCTCCAAACCCGCTCGTGAGCGCGCAAAGCTCTCCATCGCTCAAGACGCGCCCCAGAAGTCCAAAGATGGCAGTCATGGTGCCAAAAAGGGCTCGGGCAAGGGTGCCGGAAAGGGCGGCTCGGGCAAGGGCAAGGCTTCTTACGGTAAGAACAAGCAGGCCAAGTCGGCAAACAAGGGCGGTAAACGGCGTGGCTAACGATCAGCGTCTGTCACCCTTGGCGAGTGTTTCGGCTACGCGCGCGGTTCTTGAGTCTCATGGTTTGGCAACCAAGCACGCCTTGGGTCAGAACTTCCTCATCAACGATGACGTCCTTAAGAAGATCGTTTCCTTAGCCGAGCTCGAGCAGGGTGATTTCGTTTTGGAAGTTGGTCCCGGCATAGGGACCTTGACCATTGCTTTGCTGAAAAATGCATCCCACGTTGTGTCGGTGGAGCGAGACGCCGATCTTCCGGCGGTTCTTCGCGAAACGCTCGCGCAATGGAGCGATCAGTTTTACCTGGTCAGCAAGGATGCGCTCGATCTTACGGCAAACGACTTGACTCAGGCGGCTTTGGCTCTTCGTGTGGGCGAGGGGGCGCTGCTTGATGACGCGCCTTCTGCGGCTTCGCTAAGCGGTGACCAGTCTTTCCGTAACGAGTTGCCCAACAAGTTCGTAGCCAACCTTCCCTACGCGGTGGCGGCAACTCTGGTACTTGATTATTTCCAACGCTTTGAGCACATTGGCAGCGCTACGGTGATGGTGCAAAAGGAAGTAGCCGACCGCATGAGCGCAACTCCGGGAAACAAGAATTACGGCGCTTATACGGTGAAGTTGGGCATGTATGCACAGCCTGCCGGGCGCTTTGCCGTAGGCCCGGGAAATTTCTTCCCGCCTCCTCACGTTGACAGTGCAGTACTGCGCCTGGATCGTCGTATACCCGCGGATTCTGCAGGCGTTCCCCTTGATGCCGAAACCATTCGAGCCACGTGCATTATGGCCGATGCGGCTTTCGCTAGCCGCAGAAAGACGCTCTCGAATTCCTGCAAGACATACTTTACCGGTCGAGGAGACTCGGGCAAGGAGACGGCCGAAAAACTGCCTGCTCTATTCGAAGCGGCGAGCATTGACCCTAAGCGTCGTGGCGAGACGCTCGATCAAGCTGAGTTTATTCGCTTGGGACAGGCCTACCTCGCTCTGCGCTAATGTTGGGTGTTCTGCGCGCTTTTCGAAAGCTGCCGGGTTAGCAAAACAGTAAGGGGGGCCGAAGCCCCCCTGTGTGCTGCATGCTGTCGGCTGTTAGCCGACGTAAGACATCCCGCTTAGTAGGTGATATCGGCGTGGATAGCCTGCAGGCTCTTCACGCCTGTGTTGCCGTTGTCCTGCATCTCCTTGATGCCAAGAGCCGAGGCGTAACCGGCGGCCATGGTGGTCATATAGGCCACGTGCGCCTTGATGGCAGCTTTGCGGATGTAACCGTCATCGCGCACGCTGGCCGTGGTGTTGGACGGCGTGTTGATGATCATGTCGATCTCACCGTTGGTGATGTGGTCGAGCAAATTCGGGCGACCCTCCTTCGCCTTCAGTACGCGACGTGCCGGAATGCCTGCCTCGTTGATCATCTTGCAAGTGCCATCGGTTGCCACGATATCGAAGCCGACCTCATGGAAGGCGCTGGCAACCTTGATCAGGTCACCCTTGTCGAGGTCACTTACGCTGATGAGCACGGTACCCTCAAGAGGCAGCACGGTCTGGGTAGCCTCCTGTGCCTTGTAGAAGGCCTCGCCGAAGGTGGATGCCAGGCCCAAAACCTCGCCGGTGGAGCGCATCTCGGGGCCGAGGACGGGGTCAACTTCGGGGAACATGTTGAAGGGGAAGACAGCTTCCTTCACGCCGTAGTGCGTGTAGTTTGCCTCCTTGAGCTCGCCAACGGGCGACGGGCGACCGGTGAGCTCGGAGGTCATGACATCGGTTGCAACCTGCACCATTTGGATGCCGCAGACCTTTGATACCAGCGGCACGGTGCGGCTTGCGCGCGGATTGGCTTCAAGGACGTAAACGGTGTCGCCCTCGATGGCGTACTGCATGTTCATAAGGCCAACGACGTGCATTTCCTCGGCGATCTTACGGGTGTAATCCTTGATCCTTGCCAGCTGGTCTTCGGAGATGTTGCAGGAAGGAAGAACGCATGCGGAGTCACCGGAGTGGATGCCTGCCAGCTCGACGTGCTCCATGACTGCGGGGACGAAGGCGTAGGTGCCGTCGCAGATGGCGTCCGCCTCGCACTCGAGTGCGTGGTTGAGGAAGCGGTCGACCAGGATGGGGCGATCGGGGGTTACGCCGACGGCGGCGGCCATGTAGGCGCGCAGGTTCTCATCGTCATAAACGACTTCCATGCCGCGGCCACCGAGCACGTAGCTCGGGCGAACCATGACGGGATAGCCGATCTTGTGGGCAATCTCGAGGGCCTCGTCAACGGTAACGGCCATGCCGGCTTCGGGCATGGGGATCTCCAGCTTGTCCATGATCTCGCGGAAGCGATCGCGGTCCTCAGCAAGATCGATGATCTCGGGGCTGGTGCCCAGGATGTTGACGCCTGCGGCCTCCAGTTGGCTTGCCAGGTTGAGCGGAGTCTGGCCGCCGAACTGGGCGATAACGCCAAGCGGCTTTTCCTTCTCGTAAATGGCAAGGACATCTTCTGCCGTCAGCGGTTCGAAGTACAGCCTGTCAGAGGTGTCGTAGTCAGTGGAGACCGTT
>JAFXIM010000056.1 GCA_017533165.1 Eggerthellaceae bacterium | reverse complement strand
CAGATGCTGCGCAAGGTGACGGTGCTCGACCAGGGCGATTCGGAGTACCTGCCGGGCCGCCAGGTCAACCGCTACGAGTTCCAGGACGCGGCCAACGCGCTCATCGCCGAGGGCAAGAACCCGCCGGTGGGCCAGCCGCTGCTGCTTGGTATCACCAAGGCATCGCTTGCCACCGATTCCTGGCTCTCCGCTGCATCCTTCCAGGAGACCACCAAGGTCCTCACCGACGCTGCCATCGAGGGCAAGACCGATACCCTGGCAGGCCTCAAGGAGAACGTCATCATCGGCAAGCCCATCCCGGCTGGTACGGGCCTTGGCCGCTACCGCGACGTTCGCCTCACCTACAAGGGTCGTCCGGTTGCAGGCGTTTCTGGCGATGCTCTGCCCGACTTCGCCCCGGATGCCCTGCGCGAGATCGAGGACCTGCTGCCGCAGCCGCAGGATTGGTCGCTTGACGGCGACGGCTACTTCAACGCCGGTTCGGGCTACGCTGGTTACTACAGCGCGCTTGCCATGGGTCATCGCGGCCACAACCTCTCCGATGAAGAGGCCCGCCTCTACATCTATGACGATCTGGGCGTTTCCCAGCGTTGGGCCAACAAGTTCTCCGAGGCTGGCATCGAGACCGTTGCCGACCTCATCGGCCACACCGAGGAGGACCTGCTGCGCATCGAGGGCATTGGCGTGAAGGCCATCGAGGAGCTCAAGGAGGGTCTGTCTGCACGTGGTCTCATGCACGTGATCGAGGATGACCTTGCCGCTACGAGCGATGACATGAGCCAGCTGCTTGACATGGTGTTCTCTCCGGATGACACCATCCTCATCGGTGGTGACGAGCCGCCGACCTTCAACACCGAAGGCGAGGAGATGCTCGGCGAGGCTTTGCCCCCGCGTTCCTACCAGCGCAATCTCGACGAGCTCGATGCTCTTCTGGGCGCCGTAGGGTCCCTGGGCTTTGGCCTGACGAGCGCTGAAGACGAGGAAGCCGAGGACGAGGAGTAAATCCATCGCCTGATGAGCGTCCGCGTTCGAATAGCACGAATGAAAAGCGAACCCGGCATGTGTCGGGTTCGCTTTTCTTTTGCGCTCAATTGAATGGAAACATTTGAGCAAGCTTGGTGGTTGTATACTTTTCTCACAACAGATCATGCTGTATGCGTTCAAGCTAGGAAAGGCGAATATGACGCAGAAGACTTACGTTCCCGAAGGCGAGGTAGCGCCTGCCTCGCAGATCGGTGCAACTATGGAGGCCCTGGCGGCAACCATTGCCGCACGTCGTGGGGCGGGGGATGAAAGCTACACCTATCGCCTGCTTTCGGGCGATCTCGACAAGCCCCTGAAAAAGCTCATGGAAGAAGCTGGGGAAGTGGCCCTCGGCGCTAAGGACACGGACGCCGCGCTTTACTTCGCGCGCGAGGCGGCCGATTTGGCTCCCGAGAGCGACCTCGCCAAGGAGCTCGCCGCCGACGCCAGCGCGCAGCTTGACCACCTTCGCTACGAAGCCGCCGATGTCGTGTACCACCTGCTCGTGGTGCTCGAGCGCTTCGGTGTCTCCATTGACGAGTTTGCAGCTGAGCTCAATAACCGCATGACTGAGGCGGAGCGCCCCGAAGGCGCTCTTCGCCTGCATGAGGAATTCGTCAAGAGACGCGTGTAAGGGCATGCGCTTGATGCGGCTTCGGGTCGCGTCGTCTACAAGGTTAGGTATCGGTTTCGCTTACCTTCGCGAAATCAATTGGCTGAAAGGAAACGATCATGGCACGACTGTTTGGAACCGATGGCGTTCGCGGCATCGCTAACGTCGAGCTGACCTGCGAGATGGCCTACCGTTTGGGTCAGGCTGCTGCAAGGTATTTGGGAAAGAGCATTGTTGTCGGTAAGGACACGCGCCTGTCGGGTGATATGCTCGAGGCTGCCATGGTGGCTGGTATTACCAGCGCGGGTGGTACGGCCCTGCTTGCCGGAGTGATCCCCACGCCTGCCGTTGCTCTGCTCGTTCGCGAGCTGCATGCCGACGGCGGCGCCGTCATAAGCGCCTCCCACAATCCGCCCGAGTACAACGGCATCAAATTCTTTGATGGCGCCGGCTTCAAGCTTCCCGATGCCGTAGAGGACGAGATCGAATCCTTCATCACATCCGGTGGCCTCGAGGCTGCCGTTGCCGCCGCTCGACTTGATGGCGACGAGGACGCGCATATGCCCTTTGGCCCCGAACTTGGCGTTGCGATTGAGATCGAGGACGCCTGCGAGATCTACATCGAGCACGCTGTCGAGAACATCCGCGCTCAGGGCATTGACTTCAGCGGTATGCACGTGGCCCTCGATACCGGTCACGGCGCCTCCTCGCTGACGAGCGCTGCCGCTCTTCGCCGCTTGGGTGCCGAGGTGACGGTCATCAACGATGACTTTGACGGTACCGATATCAACGTGAAGTGCGGTTCCACTTGTTTGACCCCCTTGCGCGAGCTCATGGATGAATGCGGCGCCGACGTGGGCATCGCCCATGACGGCGATGCCGATCGCGTCATGATGATGGCTCCCGGTGGGATTGAGCTCGACGGTGACGTCATCGAGGCCGTATGCGCGCTCGACATGAAGAAGCGTGGCGTGCTCGCGGGCGACACGGCGGTCAGCACCGTTATGTGCAACTTGGGCTTCGTTCACGCCATGCGCGATGCGGGTATCAAAGTCGTGCAAACCAAGGTGGGCGATCGCTACGTGCTCGAGGAAATGCGCGAGCATGGTTTTGCCATCGGCGGCGAGCAGTCGGGCCACATGATCCTTCTGGAGTGCAACTCCACGGGCGATGGCCTCATGACCGCTTGTCAGTTCCTTGCGGCTGTGAAGCGCAGCGGTAAGCCCGTTGCCGAGGCTGCATCCGTTATGACGCGCTTCCCGCAGGTTCTCATCAACGTGCGCGTAGGTGACAAGCAGAAGGTTGCCGAAAGCGCCGACGTTGCTGCGGCTGTGGCAGCCGCAGAGGCCGCATTAGGCGAAGACGGCCGCGTCCTTCTGCGTCCTTCTGGTACCGAGCCGGTGGTTCGCGTCATGGTGGAGGCCCTTGACGCCGAAGCCGCCGAAAGCCACGCGAAGGCGATAGCCGCTGTGGTGGAGGCCGCATCTTAAAAAATGTCCGGGCGCCGCTCAACATGGGAGCGGCGCCTCGTTTCATAGCGAACTCACCTTGTTTCAGATCCTCAACGCGCTCGTTTTTTGCGAAAGCTCGCCCGAGGGAGTATGATAATCTCTCGCAAAAAGAGAGTTGAGCGAAGAGCGTTTTAGTTAAGGGTGAGTCGTATGAGCTTCATTCCCATTGAAGCGGTATGGGTTTTGGCTGCCGTCGTAGTGGCGATCGTGGTGTTTTACATTGCCAAGGGCTTTATCGAAGAAATGAAGAAATAGCCCGCAGTCTCGTGTTTTGAGCAAAGGGGCGTCATGGCCGACAATCGCAATCCCAGGTCCAACAATCCCCGCCGCGCGATGTCGCGCGGAGAACAAGGGCGCCCTGCAAGGAGTGGCAGGGAAGCTGCGATGCGCTCGGAGGGTCGCCCGATGCGCGCATCCTCGCCCGAGCAGCCATCACCCCATCAGGCGGGGAAGGTGAGCCCCCAGCGACCCGTACGTCCTGCGGGTCAAGCTGCTCGCACCGCCAGACCGAACGCGGGTCAGCCCTCGCGTCCCGCGGTCCCGGCAACGCGTCCTTCCAGCCCGGCGGCGCGGCCCGTAAGTCAGGGAGCTAATCAGCGCGTGCGTCCTGTCGATCCGCGTGTTAAAGGCCCCCAGGTTCCTTCGCGCTCATCTTCGCAGTTTGAATCTGCCCGCTTTGCAGGTCAACCGCCATGCGCGGGACAAGCGTCCGGATCTCGCGTTCCCCGGCAATCGCCAGAGCCGCCCAAAAAGGGAGGCGGGGTATGGCGCGTGGTGTTTTGGATATCCCTCCTTGTGTTCGTAGTCTCAGCGGGTGCCCTGGCTTATATCGGCTACACCTACTGGAAGGGCCAGGCCGCCTACGATGAGATAGCCAGCGAGGCTTTCGTCATGCCCGAGAACGCAACGCTTGCCGATTTCGACGTCGATTGGGAGGCGCTGCGTCAGATTAACCCCGATGTGGTCGGTTGGATCTACATGCCCGGAACCGACATTAACTATCCGATAGCGCACCGCGCAGGGGATGACGAGTACTATCTGTACCACAACTTTAACGGTGCTTCGAGCTCTGAATTTGGCGCGGAGTACGGCTCCATCATGCTCTCTGGTGTGAACACGGCGGATTTTTCCGACGAGGTGAACATCATTTACGGCCACAACATGAACAACGGCACTATGTTCGCGCCTCTGTCGAACATGGAGGAGGACTGGTTTAACACCTATCGAACCGTGTACCTGCTGACGCCGCAGGGCAATTACCTGCTCAAGTCCTTTGCCTACGTGCACGTGCCGGGTTCGAGCACCGATATCGTCATTCCGCGCTTTGAATCGAGCTCCGAGCGCACCGCGTACATGCAGGCTCGCTACGACACCTCGCTCTATGCAGCCGATCCTGCGGGCTCTCCCGCAGCGGACATCGAGCGGGCCTTCGCCTTGGTTACCTGCGATGGAGCCAACAGGTCGTATCGATACATCACCTATTTCGAGCCGATTGACTATTATGCCCTTGATGGCGGCATGACGAGCGGTGCCGCCGGTGCGGGGGGGGGACGCCGGCTTGGCTGGCAGCGTGGTGAGTCGCGATGATCTCAGCAACGTCGGCGGCGCGACAGAGGATCGCGCAGAGTAACGCATGCCGCAGGCGCTTGGTGCGCGGGCCCTTGGAAATGTGCACAGCTAGCTGATGAGGATGTCTCGGCAAGGGGTGCGTTGCGTTGAAATCCGACATTTAGAGCCATCTAGGCGGGGTTGTGCGAAGGGCCGTGGTTGTGCTTCGTTATACTAGTGTGTTGATGTGCGGTTTAGCGCGCATGAGGCGGGCGAGCAAGGCAGCCCCGATTTGCTACTACTCGAGGAGAGGAAACGATGGATACTAAGACTGCGGCAAACGAGACCGTGACCTATGCGCAGGCAGGCGTCGATACGGCTGAGGGAGCGCGTGCGGTTGACGCTATCAAAGGCGTCGTCCATGACACTTATCGTCCCGAGGTAGTGGGTGATATCGGCGGCTTCGGCGGCCTGTTTTCCATTGCTGCTGCAAAGGACATGGAAGATCCTCTGCTCGTCTCCGGTACTGACGGCGTGGGCACGAAGCTCAAGCTTGCTCAGCTGACCGGTAAGCATTCCACCGTTGGTATCGATCTCGTTGCCATGTGCGCAAACGACATCCTCGCCACCGGCGCTGAGCCGCTGTTTTTCCTTGATTACGTCGCCATTGGCAAGCTTAAGGCTGAAAACGTGGCTGAGATCGTGGCCGGTATTGGTGAGGGCTGCAAGCAGGCGGGCTGTGCGCTCATCGGCGGCGAGATGGCCGAGCATCCCGGTGTCATGGATCCGGATGACTACGATCTGTCCGGCTTCTGCGTAGGCATCGTTGACCGCCCCAAGATGCTTGATCCGATGAGCGTTCGCGAGGGCGACGTGCTCGTGGGTCTTGCTTCGAGCGGCCTGCATTCGAACGGATACTCCCTCGCTCGCAAGGTGTGCGTGGAGGGCAAGTCCGAAAACGAGCTGTTTGCGGCTCGTGAGGAGCTTGGCGGCCAGAATGTGGTGGACGCGCTGCTTACCCCGACTCGCATTTACGTTAAGCCCGTTCGTGCTGTCATGAACGAGGTACCTGGTGCCGTGCGCGCTCTCGCTCATATCACGGGCGGCGGCATTTCCGAAAACCTCAACCGCGCTCTGCCCAAGGCAGTAAACGCCGAGGTCGACTTGGGCAGTTGGCCTGTCCCTGCCGTGGTCAAGTACGTTTGCGATGCCGCGAATCTTGATGAGACCGAAGCGCTCAAGACTTTCAACATGGGTCTTGGCGTTGTGCTTATCGTTGATCCCGAGCAGGTGGAGGCCGTCGAGGCCGCATGCGCTGCTGCGGGTGAGACCACCTATCGCGTGGGCCGCATCGTAGCGGGCGAGGGCGAGGTTCAGTACGCAAACGTCGGCAGCCTGTATTCCTTCTAGGGGAGACGGTCCGTTAAGGAGAACATGTGACTTCCAAGCTTAAAATCGGCGTG
>JAFXIM010000055.1 GCA_017533165.1 Eggerthellaceae bacterium | reverse complement strand
CCGACAAAGCCGTAGTCAAAAGCGCGCTCGCCGTCCGGGGAGTAAGCTGCTGCAAGCTTAGCGGCGATGTCGTCGCATCCGCACACGTAAACGCGGAAGCCGCCAATGCTCCAAAGCTCGAACTTCACGAGGCGCTCGACATAGCGGAAGTCTGCCTCGGCGAATTCGCCGCCGCGAATGAAGCTTTTGCGAACGGAGATGAGTCCGTCCTCGCGCTCGACGGCGATGGCGATGGGCTGTTCGGCACCCTTGAGGTACTCGTTCATCCAAACGCCAAAGGGAACGAATGCGTCGTCAAGAACCGGCATGTTCTTGACGCTGTACTCAATGCCCAAGTAGTTCATGTCGTTGTGATCCTTTCAGATATCTTGCCTTCGAATGGTTGATTGCTTAATCGCCGATGATCTCGGTCAGCACGCGCTCGGTCATGGCAAGCGCGCGAGGTACGTGGAAGGGGCCTTTGAACGTGGAGCCCTTGGTGGAGGGCATAGTGGGAAGGCCGTCACGGCGAAGGTATCCGTACCACTCACCGTACTCGGGGTCAGCGAAGTGGCCCTTGCAGTAATCCACGGTTTCGAAAAGCCAGTTCAGGAAGTACTCGTCCTTCGTATCGCGGTAGGCCTTAGAGGCGGCGATCATGATCTCATTGTGGGGCCACCACAGCTTCATGTCATGCTCGTAAGCTTCGGTCGGAAGACCCTGACAGTCGATGAAGTAGAGCAGTCCGCCGTACTCCTTATCCCAGCCAGCCTCAATAGCCAGGCGGAAGATGTCGCGAGCCGTTGCATGCAGCTCTTCGTCGCCGCGGTGGTTTGCTTCATCCATCATGAACCAGCTGCACTCGATGTCGTGACCCGGGTTCACAACGCGACCAGCCGTGTACCAGAGCTCGGGCGTGCCGTCGGGGGCAACGCTTTCAAGCGTGCATCCCAGCTCGGGGTGGTAATGGAGCTTCACGATGGCATCGATCATCTCCTGGGAGTGCTTGTCGTACTCGGCGGCGTTGTCGGGATCGACACGACGCATGATGCCGATGATGTTCAGGAAGATCATCGGCTCGCCAAGGCCGCGGGTCCGGCGGGTTTCGGCGATGGTCTTAGGGCCAAGTCCCGTGGGATCTTCTTCTGCACCTGTGATGAGGCCGTAGATGGTCTTGTAAGCCCAGCGTGCGCGACGCAGGTGCTCAGCTTCGCCCGTAACTCCGTAGTACTCGGCATTGGCGATGCAGTAGAAACCCTCGGAGAAGCTGTAGCGGCGCTGACGCAGGGGTTTGCCTTCAGCGGTCACCGTAAAGAACAGGCGGTCGCCCTGCTCGTGATTGATGCAGTGATCCTCCAGAAAGTCGATGCAGCTCTTTGCCGCCTCGAGCCACTCGGGCTTAGTGCCGTAGAGGTGGCACAGGTAGGAGAAGGTCCAGCCGCAGCGGCCCTGCATCCAAACGCTCTTATCGGTGGAATAGATCTTGCCCGTGCGGTCAAGGCAGGTATAGCAGCCGCCATTTTCGTGGTCGATGCCGTACTTCAGCCAGAAGTCAACGCAGGTATCGAGTTCTGCGCGAACCCAGTCACGCGTCTCGACGATCTTTTGCATGGTGTCAGTCAAGGCTTCCTCCTGCTTACCTGCGGATGGGGGCGTCGGGGTCCATGAGGCCGCCGGCCTTAAGAACATCAACGATAGCCTCGACGTCTTCGCCAACAAGCGGCTGGACGGGCTCGCGCATCTGATTGGTGTTGAATACGCCCATCTGCCACAGAGCGGTCTTGAAAGCGCCAACGCCCGCGCCGAAGCCGACGGTTGCCTTGACGCGACGGGTCATGAACATGAGGCGTGCAAGGTGATCCTGGATCTCCTTAACGCGTGCCCAGTCACCAGCCTGCGCAGCCTTCCACTGCTCGGCATAGCTTGCCGGGTCAATGTTGGCAAGGCCCGGAACGGAGCCGTCAGCGCCAGCCAGGTATGCGCCGTCGACGCAGACCTCGTGGCCGGTGAGCAGCTGGAGGGGATGGCCGGCATCGTCGTTTTCGAGGATGAGCCAACGGAATGCGACGTCGTCACCGGAGGAGTCCTTGACGCCCTGGAGGACGCCATCCTGGCCGAGACGCACGAGCATGGTGGGGTCAAGCTTGGTGTGAACGCATACGGGGAGGTCGTAGGCGAACAGGGGAAGGTCGGTGTACTCGCGGATGGCGCGGAAGTGGCGCT
>JAFXIM010000054.1 GCA_017533165.1 Eggerthellaceae bacterium | reverse complement strand
AGGTTGCGCAGCGGTTGCCATAGTAAGACCAGCCGATGATGGTGGAATAGGCGAAGGACACCATGCCTACAACCAGAATGGGCGTACCGACGTAAGGGATCTGCGCGAAGGCGGCGCTTGCCAGCGCGGAACCGGTGTAAATGGTGGGATCGACCAAGATCTCGGCCTGAATCTCGGGGTTGAGGATCATGGTGGAAACCAGAACGAGGCCAGTCAGCAGGCAGATGACAACGGTGGACCAGAAGGTGCCGGTCATGGCAATAAGAGCCTGTTCGGCGGGGTTCTTGGTCTTGGCGGCAGCAGCTACGATGGGCGCCGAACCCAAGCCGGACTCGTTGGAGAAAAGGCCTCGGGCGCAACCGAACTGCAGAGCCACCATGATGCCGGAGCCAACAGCGCCGCCGAACGCGGCCTTAGCAGTGAAGGCGCACTCAAGAATAAGGGCAACCGTCTGGCCAAGAACACCGGCATTGAGTACCAGAATGACGAGGCAGCCGCCCGCATAGGCAACGGCCATGACGGGGACAAGCTTCTCGCATACGTTGGAGATGGTCTTAACGCCGCCGAAGATAACGATGGAGACCATGATGGCGATGACAAGCGCTACGGCAACCTTCGGAATAGCCGGGAAGCTCGAGGTGACGATGCCGGTGATGGCTGATGCCTGCACGGCCGAGCCCGTGCCGATGGTGGCGATTACGGCGAAGCCCGCGAAGGCCACGGCGCCAAGCTTTGCCCAGCCGGGAACGGAGCCGTCGGCGCGCTTGAAGGCACGCTCCCACACGTACATGGCACCACCAAGCATGTTGCCCGCGTGATCCTTCACGCGGTAGCGAACGGAGGCATACACCTCGACATACTTGGTGGCGATGCCGAAGATGCCGGTGATCCACATCCAGAACACAGCGCCCGGGCCACCTGCCAAAATCGCGGTGGCAACGCCGACAATGGAGCCGGTGCCAATGGTAGCCGCCAGCGCGGTTGCCAGAGCTCCGAAGTTGGAGATATCGCCCTTGCCGTCTTCGCCCTTAGAACCCTTGAACGACATTTTGATAGCCTGCGGTAGCTTACGCTGGATCACACCCGTGCGAAGAGTGAGGAACAGGTGAGAACCTAAGAGCAAACAAATCATTGCGGGACCCCATACGAAGGAGTCAATCGCATTCAGTATTTCAACCATAAACAAGTATCCCCTCCAGCGCACTGAGCCAAAAAAGCAGCGCGCATGCATTGTAAAACAGCCCGTCTGAACTGCAATTGATTCATAATACTCGATACGCATCCACATCAGCGGAAAACACCATTACAGTCCAAGATAGGGCGGGCAACGGACGTGCAAGACGGAGGCGGAAGGAATTCCTCATGCTCAACAAACAAATGGAGACGTTCATATGCGCTGTGGAAGAAGGCAGCTTCAGCAAAGCCGCGCGACGTCTCTACATGGCACCCGCCTCTCTCATCCAGCAGATGAACCTTCTTGAAGCTCGATTGGGAATGAAGCTATTCGACCGCGGGCCCTCAGGCATCTCCCCCACCGAATCGGGTGCTTACCTGTATCGAGAAGCCGTGGAAATCCTGAAAACCTCGGAAGCGGCCATCGCACGTGCTCGATCCCTCCAAGGCGATGAAGACCGTGTGCGCATAGGAACCAACCTGCTATTCAAATGCCGGCGCCTCGGCGAGTTCTGCTCCAAACTGGTAGATGAGCACCCCGAAGTAAAAGTGGAAATCGTGGCGGTAACAAGCCCTGGGGAAAAGGACTGGAAACCCCTCGCCGGCATAGGCTTCGATTACGATCTGATCGAAGGTCTCTATCTGTCGGAAATTCACCGCAACCGCTGCGGATTCATCGAACTCGAAAAGACGCCCATCCTTCCAGCGCTGCCTGCCGGGCACAGGCTGCTCGCAAGAAACAACCTCGGTCCCGAAGACCTTATCGGCGAAACCGTGGTGATCCTCAAGCGAGGCATGTCCCAATCCTTCGACGGTCTTCGCGATAGGCTCTCGACAATAGACGGGATAAACATCATCGACGTGCCCTTCTACGGCGTTGACGTTTTCGCCGATTGCGAGATCAACGGGCATATCCTGATGTCTCCGAAAAACTGGCAGGACGTTCACCCTCAGCTTCACATGCTCTCCTTCACTGAAGAGCATTGCGTACCCTGCGGAGTGATGCATGCAAACAAACTGCAGAAAGGCGCAGCGCTTCTACTTGACGAAATAAAGAAAGCGGCCCCGAAAAGCCAGGAAATCCAAGCTTAACAGGGCCGCCATTAGGAGGGCTTTAGCCGGCGCCTCGCAACGCTTTCGGAAAGTAGGCGTATTCACCACCCCAAGACGCCATCGGAGGGCGAACGCAATTCGCCGCCCCATGACGCTTTCGGAAAACGAGCGCTTCCAGGAGTGCTAGGCCGTTCGGCGCTTCCTTTCAGCATCTATCCAACCAGATACGTTCACCATGCCGAAATACTGCTCAAGGGCTTCATCGATCGCAGCCTCGTCAGCCAGCTCGATCACCTGCTTTTCGCCGTTTTGCCTAATAGTCAGCTTGTTGTCCATCAAACCGTAATAGCCGCCCGGAATTCGTCGGTTACAGATCTGGTGATCCCTGAACAAGGTGCCCTGCGATGCGGTCATGGCGTTGAGCGAGTCGAAGTCAATCTCCTCAACCCCAGCCGAGCAAATCTCAAGCTCGACCTGTCGGCGCACGGGAAGCGCATCGTCGTAGAGATCCTTTTCCGCCTGAGTGAGGCGCTCTATCTTCCACCAAGCGTAATCGGTCTTTTGCGCAACGTAGAGCTCGCCGTGAATCTGCTGCTCAACGCCAGAGTTCAAGAAGAGGGCTCCCGCCGGCATGGGACCGCCAAAGCCCACGTCGACCGAGCAGCTCCCCTCTTCAAGATGCACGATCATGCCGCGATGGTTAATGGGCATGCGGCTGTCTCGGCCTCGAACCGCACGACAGAGAACCGGGCGGGCATTAAATCCCAGGGTAAGCAGCAGCTCCATGAACAGCTTGTTCAGCTCGAAGCAATAGCCGCCGAGACGGCGCGTAACCACTTTGTCGAAAACGACGTCCACGTCCAAGCACGGCCTCATGCCACCTCGATGAAGGGTGACTGTCTCGAAGGGGATGGCGTATTGATGCAAAAGCGTGAGCTTATCAAGCATATCGAAGTTGGGATCCGGGGTGCCCTCAAAACCGAGCAGCTCCAGGTATTGTTTTGTTTGAGTTTCGGTGAGCATAGCAGCCTCCTTCGGTATTGCAATAGGCTGAACCGAATGCTACCGAAGAAGAAACGCACGTAGAATTGGTTAATTTGCTATACCCTTATAGGTAAAACCTATTACCCAAACTCAAATCTTTCCAACATGTCGCGCACCCGAAACCCGATCACCGCAGACTTAAGCTTTTCCAGATTGCGCAAATGAACTCACGCGATTAGAATGAGGATCATGAATTCTGTTTCAGGGCGGGGTGGAATTCCCCACTGGCGGTAATTGGACGAAGGGCAGCGCGCCAAACCGAGCGCCCCGCCAAAAGAGCCAAGAGCCCGCGACCCTTGGAACGCGCAGGGCGCGAAGGCGCCTCGCGGCGGCTTTCGGCCGCACGTTCCAAGGCTGACTTCGGT
>JAFXIM010000053.1 GCA_017533165.1 Eggerthellaceae bacterium | reverse complement strand
TGCCCTGAATACCCAGGCGATTGCCGAGATGGAGCAGGTTATCGCCGAGGTTGCGGAGGCCGAGGGCGTCGAGCTTGATATCCCGATCGGTACCATGATCGAGCTTCCGCGCGCTGCTGTCACCGCTGATGAGATCGCTGGCAAGGCTGACTTCTTCAGCTTCGGAACCAACGACCTCACTCAGACTACCTTCGGCTTCAGCCGTGACGACGTTGAGGGCGAGTTCGTCCCGCAGTACCTCGAGCAGCGCCTGCTTCCTTACAACCCCTTCGCAACTGTTGACAAGGGCGTTGCCAAGCTGGTGAAGATGGGCGTTGAGCTTGGTCATGAGGGCAACCCGGACATTGTCTGCGGTGTTTGCGGTGAGCACGGTGGCGACCCCGACTCCATCAAGACCTTCCATGCCATCGGTCTTGATTACGTCAGCTGTTCGCCGTATCGCGTGCCGGTAGCTCGCCTTGCGGCAGCTCAGGCGGCTCTCGCGTAAGGCTAAGCTGATCCTCGTTCCCACTTGCGCCCCGGCCTTTTGGCTGGGGCGCTTTTGCGTTTGGGGCCTTTCGCGGAAGGCAGAGGAGTGCATGTTACAATCTGTGGTCGTGTTAAAGCTGCACGTTGAAAGAAGATGGGATGTTTGATCTAGACCAACTGCCAAGAACGCTCGAGCTTGTCAAAACCGAAAGCGGGGCCTTTGCTTTCGACTATATTGACGAGCGCTTGCTCCCTGGCTCGCTTATGGTGGAGCGCACTGAAGACTGGAGGTGCGTGGTTGATGCAATAAAAACGCTTGCGGTTCGCGGTGCACCTGCGATAGGCGTTGCGGGTGCAGCTGCTATCGCGCTCTGGGCGGGTAATCGCGGTGTTTCAAAGGCAAGGGCGGCTGGATGCACTTGCGCCCGTGACGTATTCATCCAAGACCTTGAAATGGTTGCGCATGAGGTGGAGACTGCTCGCCCGACGGCCGTAAACCTTGCCTGGGGCGTGCGCCGCATGCGCTCTCTTGCCTTAGAGCTCTTAGCCGAAGATCATCCGCTTGAGATGGTGGCTGATGCGCTCTTTGTAGAGGTAAAGGCCATGGAGCGCCAAGATGAAGCCACTAATAGGGCCATGGGAGCCCACGGTGCAGACTTGATCCCGGCCGATGCCCGACTTCTTACGCATTGCAATGCGGGCAGCTTGGCGACGGTCTTTTTCGGAACGGCTCTCGGTGTGATTTACGCAGCAGCTGAACAGGGCAAAGTCAAGCATGTGTACGCTGATGAGACTCGTCCGGTTGACCAAGGTGCACGCCTGACGGTTTGGGAGCTTGCCAAAGCAGGCCTTCCCGTAACGCTTATCTGCGACAACATGGCAGCGAGCCTCATGGCAAAAGGCGAAGTGGATGCTATTGTGGTTGGAGCTGATCGCATCACGGCAAACGGCGATGCTGCGAACAAGATAGGTACCTATGGCCTGGCGGTGCTTGCCAGCCATCACGGCATTCCTTTCTATGTTGTCGCGCCTTCGAGCACGCTTGATTTCAGCATGGCGTCAGGTGATCAGATCGTCATTGAACATCGCGATTCCCGTGAGGTTTTGCCTATGCCCATAGATGGCGTAGAGGTTTACAACCCGGCATTTGATATGACACCCGCCCCTCTGATCACCAAGATCATTACCGAGCGGGGTGCGTTTGAGCCTGATAAGCTGGCGGCTGCCCATAGCGATCTGTTCGCATAGGGTGACAGCCCTGCTTTGATCTTGCGTGAGGGCAAATGTGAAACTTGAGGCACGAGGAGTTCCGGCATGTTGGTAGTAAAAAGAGAAGATCAAGAGGAACGTGAGTATGCGGCGCTGTCTTCGGATGCGGCTCGGTCTCGTGATAGCGAGGGAAGGCTGAGGTCGTCTGACCCCGACTTTCTTCGGAATGATTTTCAGAGGGACCGCGATAAGATCTTGCATACCAAGTCCTTCCGCCGCTTGTCTCATAAAACGCAGGTGTTCCTCGCAGCCGAAGGTGACCACTACCGATCTCGCCTCACTCATACGCTTGAAGTCTCTCAAATTGCCAGAACCATTTCGCGCGCCCTCGCTCTCAACGAGGACCTGACGGAGGCCATCTCTCTTGGCCATGATTTGGGTCACACTCCCTTCGGGCATACGGGGGAAGAGGCGGTTGCCAGAAGCATTGCTCGCCATCGCGGCATCTCCCTCGATTCCCCTCAAGTTGAGCGTCTCTATCTTCACAATGAGCAGAGTTTGCGCGTGGTCGATCTCATCGAGAACTCCGGTAAAGGCCTTAACCTCACCTTCGAAGTGCGCGATGGCATACTTCGTCATACGGGCGAGCAGCGCCCAGAAACGCTCGAAGGGCGTGTGGTTTCCGTTGCGGATCGTATTGCCTATGTGAACCACGACATCGATGACGCCATTCGAGCTGGCGTTCTTCGCGAAGAGGACCTGCCCGATTCTACGCACCGCCTTCTTGGTCCGGACCACTCTTCTCGCATACAGACCTTGGTGCATGATTTGGTCGAGACGAGTCAGGTGGCCGACGACATCCGCATGAGCCCGCGCGTATGGGACGCTATGATGGAGCTGCGCTCTTTCCTGCATGATCACGTGTATAAATCCGAAGTGGTGATGGAGGAAGCCGAGAAAGCCAAGCGGCTCATCGAGTCTCTATTCGACTACTACGTCGTCAACATCGATCAGGTTCCGGCGGAGTATCGACTCATATGCGGCGGTGACGATCTGCGAGCTGTGACCGATTTCGTGGCCTGCATGACCGACCGTTTTGCAAAGAGCCAGTTCCAGAAGATCTTCCTTCCGAATAGCATTCATTACTAGCAACTAAAATCAAGTGGGATATAATCTCACCTTGCTGTGATAAAGAAGCAACATATCAAGGAAGCCTTCCACGCCGCCGTCCCCATCATGCTCGGCTACGTGGCTATTGGCATACCCTGCGGCATTTTGAGTGACTCCATCGGTCTTAACGTTCTACAGGTTTTCCTGCTTTCGGCTTTGTTCTACTCGGGAGCCGGCCAGTTCATGCTGTCCAATATGTACCTCGCGGCATCGCCACTGGCATCCATCATTGCAAGCATCTCCTTGGTCAACACGCGTCAGATGCTCTACTCCGCGTCTTTTGCTCCGGGGTGTCAGGGTGTCTCCAAAAAGCTCGCCTTTATTTTTGCCGCTACGGTTACCGACGAAAGCTACGGAGTTTC
>JAFXIM010000052.1 GCA_017533165.1 Eggerthellaceae bacterium | reverse complement strand
TGGCCAAGGTCGGGATGAACATCTCGATCTCCGACGAGACGTTAAACGAGAAGGAGTACTACGCCACCTCGGCGTCGAGGTACCCCAAGGTCTTCTACGGCATGCATGCGGAGCGCACGGGCTCCATATCCGCAGACGTGTTCTGGGCGCATGATGCGCTCGGCTACGGCGAGGAAGCCATGCTCTCATCCGTGGAGCTGCTGAAGGACCATGCCGGGCTCGTGACGATGCGCCTCCCTTACGGAGACCCGTTTACCGCTGACGTCAACGTGTCGACGGAGAGATCCACCTCTGCCTACAACATAGCCCAGGTCGCCATTGACTGGAGGCGCGTCGAATGAGGTGGACCCAAGACGGAAGGCTCGACAGGTTCAGGTACGTGCAGGTCAAATGGCCTGATATGAGCGAGGTCGGGGAGATAGCAAACATCACGGGAGCCACGATCGAGGAGAACTCGCTCACGTCGCTCAAGACAAGCGGCACGCTCGATTACGTCGGAGACTTCAACTTAGGAGACGACCTCGTGCGCATCTACTCGGACTCCGAGTTAGACGGCGAGTCTGAGACCATCTGCCACGGCACCTTCCTCGCGACGACGCCCAGCTCCACCTGGTCGGGGGTAACCCGGTCGGGGCAGGCTGATATGTTCTCGGTTCTCTGGATTCTCCAGCAGAACAAGACCACGGAAACATACACCGTCGAAGCAGGTGCGAACGCCGTTGCCCTCGCCACCGAACTGGCACGAGGTAACGGCAACAACCTAAACGTGGTGGCTTCGACGGCGACATCTTGCGTTAGCACTCCCCATACTTGGGATGCGGGCACGGCTTATCTCGAAATCATCAACTGGCTTCTGGACTTCGCGGGGTTCTCGTCGGCGGGAATCGATGCATACGGAAACGTCCGCATGGTGCCCTACGTCGAGCCGGCCGACAAGTCGCCCGTCGCCACGTTCTCGGATACGCAGGACAGCGTGTCGGAGCCCGGTTTCATCCACGAGTTCGATGCGTTCGAGGTGCCGAACAAGGTGACCGTCGTATGCTCGAACGCCGGGAGTGAGCCGATGGTTGCCCATGCGGTGAACGACGATCCGGAGAACCCTTACTCAACGGCGGCTCGGAGAAAGCTCATCGTGCGCGTCGAGACGGTGTCGGACATTGCCGACCAACAGGCGCTTGAAGCCAAGGCGAAGGAGCTTCTTCGCTCGGGGATGAGCGTCGTGGAGTCCGTGGAGATAGGTCACTCGTACCAGCCATTCGAGGTAGGAGACGCGATTGCGGTCGACTACTCGAAGGCGGGCTATACAAAGAAGCTTGTCACCGTCTCCCGCGAGAAGCAGATGATCCCTGGGATCAGATGCAAGACAAAGGCGAGGCGCTACGTAAACCTAGCATTGGGGGAATGATGATTGGACTATACGAGAATCGCCTCGGTCATAGACAAGGCGGTAAGAGAGCAGGTCGATAGGGCGGCTCCCCATATACGCCTCGGTACCGTCACGAATGCATCCGCAAATACGGCATCGGTCCTCATCGACGGATCGTCCAAGCCGGCGACCATGGTGAGGGGCTGCGCATGTTCGCAGGGCGACCGCGTGATCATCTTGCGCGAGGGAACGCAGTTCTACATTATCGCGAAGGTCGGGGGGTGAACACATGATCAAGTCGATTGCGCTTGACATATCGAAGCACCTTTCCACTTCGACGCAGACCATCGTCATGCGGCAGGGCGACGTGAGGTCGCTCACCTTGAACATTGCGATAAACGAAGACGGGCTGGCATTCGATCTCGGCAACTACGAGGCAAGGTTCATGGCCTCGCTGAAAAACGGCAAGGTCATCATTGAGCCGTGCGAGAAGACCGGCGCGAACACGCTCAGCTACACACTGCCTACCGCGCTAACCGCGCAAACGGGCACGGTTGATCTGTGCTATGTGGCGATCTACCGCGACGAAGAGTGGGTTGCCTCGACCGAGGCCGTTTCCTTCTACGTCCTTCCCGGCGTCGACATCAAGGCCGCGGAAGCCGAGAGCGTCCTAAGCGAGTTCCTTGCGCTCAAGGCCAAGCTTGGCGAAATCCTGTCGGAATCGAAGGAGCAGCAAGTCGAGCAACAAGCCTCATGGGAGGAGCAGCAAACCGAGCAGCAGGCGCTTTGGGATGCCCAGATGCAACAGCAGGAAGAGGCTTGGGCGGCGCAGATGCAACAGCAGCATGATGACATGAATGCCCGGTCTGAGGAGTATCAGGCTCTATGGGAAGCGCAGATGCAGGAGCAAGACGATGCGTTTGCGGCAGCCGAGGAAGAACGCGCGAAGGCCGAAGCCGAGCGCGCCGCGGCGGAGGAAGATCGGGAGGCCGCCGTCAAGGAGGCGCTCGAGTCCCTCGCGAACCCGACCATAGGCACCATAACCATCACCGAGATCGATGAGATCTGGGCAAATACAGGATGAAAGGACTGAACATGAACATTGACCAAATACCTTGATTCTGCAGGATTGGAGCACCTCGTCTCCAAGATAAAGAGCGGAAGCCTCGGCGCGGTAAGGCAGGCGGGCCTCATCGTCCCCTATGCCGGGGCTACGGCGCCCGCGGGCTATCTGATATGCGATGGCGCGTCGTATTCCGCTGAAGACTACCCAGAACTCTACACAGCAATCGGCAACACCTACGGCGGGGACGACACGACGTTCAACGTGCCGGACCTCCGAGGCCGGGTGCCGCTTGGGAACAGTGACGCATACGCGCTTGGAGCCACAGGCGGTGAGGAGGAGCACGTCCTGACCGTCGAGGAGATGCCGAGCCATGACCATGCGCTCGAGGGCATCACCAATGTCACCTCGGAGGCAACCGACGGCTACTTGATGACGGGCGGGTACGTGAAGATTAAGGAATACGACGGCTCGCCGACGCCTGCCGGGGGCG
>JAFXIM010000051.1 GCA_017533165.1 Eggerthellaceae bacterium | reverse complement strand
GACCAGGTCGTTGGTGAACATAGTTATGCGAGTAGACTCGTCTACGTAGCCCTTCTCAACGGCCGTGTCCATAGAGCCCATCGAAGCGGTGATCAGCACGTCAGCGTAGGCTCCGCCGCCAAGCATCTCGTTGAGCTCGCCTGAGCCTTTATACTGCGTATCAGCGAAGGTGACCTTGGGGTTCTGCTCGGAATAGAGCGCCTGGATGTCCTCCATCGCCTTCGACAGCGAATTGGCGGCGAACACCTGCAACTCAACCGGCTCCGACGAGCCGCCCTGATCAGCCTTCTTCTCTGCCCCGTCATCCGAGCACCCGAACAACCCGAGCGCACTTACAAGCGACACGGCGACCACAGCGGCGAATGTCCTACGTGTAACCTTCTTCATGCAGATTCATCCCTCTCTTGTTGCTCGACGCAACTCCGTTTGCGATAACGCCCGTAAATACAGCATCCCCGTTTCCCGGCAAGCCAAACCCCTAGCTCGCCAAGATCTCCTTTTCAACGACAAGCTCGGTTTTGATCTTGCCGACGAGGTTTTGCAGTGCATCGATGACGCGCGGGCGAATATCGCCGCCGATCATCACGTACATCAGGGAGTCGCCTACTTCGCACACTCCCTCGTTAAGCCATACCTTGACGAAGTAAATCCCTTCCCAGCTAAGCGCCTCCTCGACTGCCGCTTCAAGGCCGGCCTCGTCGTAGGAGAACTCCACCTGGGCAATCTGGCCCAAGCCAGTGACCCCTTCCCTGACCTGCGCCTTCGGAGTTACGCGAACCACGCCGTTGTGCGTCAGGAACATGCCGCACTGCGCGGCGTTTTCGCTAGCCTTCGCCTCGGCCAGCCACTCGTTCATGTTGGGTTCTTGCCTTGCCATGTTTTCCTCCTAAGCTTCATCTCTCAGCCACAGGCCCGTTTTGCCGCCGTCCTTCTTCAACAGGCGCACGTCCATGATCTCCATGCCGCGATCAACGGCCTTGCACATGTCGTACACCGTGAGGCAGGCGATCGAGGCGGCGGTGAGCGCCTCCATCTCGATGCCGGTCTTTCCCGTAACGCCGCACGTTGCCGTTACATGGATGCCAACACGTCCGTCCGGGCGTTCGCCCGCGAAAACTGGCGCGCAGTCTACCTTGGCTTTCGTAATGTTCAGAGGATGGCACATGGGAATGAGCGCAGACGTTTGCTTCGCGCCCATGATTCCCGCCACGCGTGCGCACGCGAGCACATCACCCTTAGCGGCTTTTCCCTCGACGATGAGCTCGAGCGTTGCCGGCTCCATGGAGATGAAGCCCTCCGCCACGGCGATGCGCTCGGTATCGGGCTTTGCCGATACGTCAACCATGCGCACGGCCCCCTGCTCGTCTATATGCGTCAGCTGCTGTTCGGCAGCCGCTTGCACCTTGTCAGTCATTTCCTATCCTCCGATCTGCGACATTCCACGTTCGGTACCCACGCGATCATGATGATCGTCGGGCTTGTTGCCCATAGCCTCCATAAGCACGCTCCTGATAGCAGCTTCGTCTCCCGAGGAAGCTGCTTCCTTGATGCTGTAACGCTTATCGCTGAAAAGGCACGGCATGATCTTGCCGTCTGCCGTGCAACGCAAACGGTTGCATGACGAGCAGAAGTGGCGAGAACGCGGGGATATGAAACCGACCGTTCCCAAAGCGCCCTCGAAACGGTAATAACGCGCGGGGCCGCCGCCTACGGGGCGGGAATCATCCGCCGGCGTCAAACCGGGCTCACCTACAGCAGCCGCCCGTTCGTTGATGATCGCAAGCACCTCGTCACTTGAGATGACGTCGCCTTCGTCCCAACCGCAGCCGGGGTCCTCTTCGCCACCGCCTACGGGCATGTACTCGATGAACCGCATATGCAGGGGGCGATCGACCGACATGCGCGCAAAGGAGTAGAAGTCTTGGTTTAGCCTGCGCACGGTGACGGCGTTCACCTTGACCGGCTTGAAGCCCACCGCAAGCGCAGTGTCGATGCCATCGAGCGTATCCTGAAGTGACCCCACGCGAGTGATCATGGCAAACTGATCGGGGTCAAGGCTGTCGAGGGAGATGTTCACGCGCTTGAGCCCCGCTCTGCGCAGGTCCTCGGCCATACGGGGCAAAAGCACGCCGTTGGTGGTGAGCGAAACGTCGTCGATTCCCTCGATAGATGCGATCTGCCCAACCAGATCGACCACGCCCTTGCGAACCAAGGGCTCCCCGCCCGTAAGGCGAATGCGCTTGATCCCCAAACCGGCCGCCGCGCGGACGATGGCGACGATTTCATCGAAGCGGAGAATGTCACCATGGCTCATCTGCGTGACGCCCTTCTCCGGCATGCAGTAGATGCAACGAAGGTTGCAGCGATCGGTCAGAGATATCCTCATGTAATCGATCGTCCTGCCGTGAGCATCCTTCATATAGCTCCCCTCAATCCCCTGTCTCTTATTATCCTCAAATTAGGATTATTCTTATCAAAGATTATTCCTTTACAAGGACAAATGCAAGACTATAATTCTGATTTGAGAATATTTCTCTTTGAGGATATAGGAGGGTCACATGACCGCACTTGCCATGATTTCGCTAGAAGAAGCACAGAAACTCATCCTGGACAATGTCTCCACGCTGCCCGTCGAGCGCGTTTGTCTGCTTGACGCCGTGGGACGCGTATGCGCCGATGAGGTGGTGAGCGACATCGACGTATCTCCCTTCGCGCATGCCGCCATGGATGGCTTTGCCCTGAGGTCCTCCCAAGTCGAACAGGCTGCGGATACGCCCGTCGAGCTTCGGGTTATCGGCGAAATCGCAGCGGGCGACGTCTTTTCAGGTACGGCTGGCGCAGGCGAATGCGTGCGCATCATGACCGGCGCCCCCCTTCCCTCTTGGGCAGACACCGTAGTGAAGTACGAGATCGTGGAAAACATCGAAGGGAGCGGGCGCGAAGGCAGCCTGGTGCGGTTCACGGCTCCCTCGGCACCGGGGGCAAACGTCCGCGCTGCCGGAGAAGAGGCGAAGGCCGGCGAGGCAATCATGCGCAAGGGCGAGGTCATCAATGCAGCGGGCGTAGGCTTCCTTGCCAGCTGCGGCGCCGTGGAGATCTCCGTGTACCGCAAACCGCGCATTGGCATCATCGCCATCGGATCCGAGCTCGTTGAGCCTCCCGCTGTCCCCAGCCCGGGCAAGATTCGAAACTCCAACAGCTACGCCATGGCAGCGTGCGCCCAGAGCGCCGGCGCCATTCCCGTCGTCCTTCCCATCGTCGAGGACACTGAGGAGGCTCTCGCTCGCGCCATTGACGCCGCCACGCGCGAATACGACTTCGTAGTTACCACCGGCGGCGCGTCAAACGGTGACTTCGACTTCATCAAGCCCGTAGTCGAAAAGCTTGGCACCCTGCTCATGACCAGCGTCAACATGCGCCCCGGTAAAGCGCAGACTTTCGGATTGGTTAACGGAACGCCCGTATTCGGCCTGCCAGGCAACCCCTCTGCCGCCTACTGCGGCTTCGAGCTCATCATCCGCCTCGCCCTGCGCAAGATGCAGGGTTACCCCGAAGGAACCAGACCGGTTGTAAAGGCCCGAATTTCGAAGGATATGAAGAAGAAGGACCCGCGTCGCATCTTCCTGCGCGGCGCGCTCGAGCGTCAGGACGGCAACCTGGTGTTCATCCCCGCCAAAAACCAGAGCTCGGGTTCCTTCGGCGGCTTGCAGCGCGCAGGCTGCCTCGGAATCATCCCCGAAGGCCTCGAGTCGAAAAAGGCGGGAGACGAAGTGGATTGCATCCTCCTCGACATGCCCGAATGCGCCCTTTAGCCACGTTTCCGCCAGAAAACAACGAAGCCCGCATATGCGGGCTTCGTGATGTTTGCCTAAGTTTTGAGCCTACATGATGGGCGGCACGTAAATCTTCATGCGGGAATGCGGGATGGCCTTCTTCGCCAGCTCCGTCAAGCCCTGAACCACAATGGGGAGCTTCTCCGTGGGAACGCCCATGAACATCATGTCCTCGCCGATATCGCTCGCCGCACGGCAGCCATAGCATCCGAAGGTGATGTTGGGTTCCTGCTCCATCATGGGATAGAGCACCGCCTCGACGCACATGGAGTTATAGCCGCTTGCATGGAAGTCGAAGCGGTGGCCGGTGTAATAGCTCATGGACATGCACAGCCACATCATCTGCTCGGGCGTTCCGGTGAACACAACCACCTCGGGCTCGCGCACCGTCTTGTCGAGCGGGGCAACGTAGGTTGCGCGGCGGCTCTTCTCCGGCAGCGTCGGACGCTCCGCCACCATGCGCGCCGCAGCCTCCGCGTTGACCAGCTTGTGGAACAAGACGTAGATCTCGCCCGTTGCCAGCTTCTCGGGAACGCCGGTCATGCCGAAAATGGACGTGCCATCGGGGCAGGAGTGCTTGAAGGGAGGCATCAGGATGCTCGCGCCGCGACGGGCGGCCAT
>JAFXIM010000050.1 GCA_017533165.1 Eggerthellaceae bacterium | reverse complement strand
GCTCCGGAGAAACAAGGGCGGGATCGAAACCGCAACCGTCATCGTGAACGGACAGCTCGACTTTCGGGCCGCGCTTGCGCAAATCGACGATCACGCTACGAGCGTTCGCATGGCGGAGCACATTTGAGAGGCACTCGTTCAAAATGCGCAGCAGCTGAAGGGCCGTGTGGCCCGAAAGCTCTATCTGCTCGTCGTGAACGACGAGCTTGGTGCGCAAGCCCCACTGGGCTTCGAAGCGGTCCAATACGTCGGCTATGCTTTCGGCAAAGCTTCCGTCTATCTCAACGGGGACGCGCAGGGATAACATCTCGTCACGCAAGACCTTGGTTATCTCGCGCGAGACCTCGCCCAGACGATCGAGTTCGGCGCTTGCCGCTTCGTAGTTACCTTCCTCCAAGCACATTTGAACCGTGTCGGACCTCATGGCAAGCGAGCTCACCATCTGGGACAGATTGTCGTGGATCTCGACGCTCAACCGCTTGCGCTCACGCAAGATCTCGAGCTCGAGGTCCTTCTTGGTCATCTGAATGCGCTGGATCATCACGCCGAGCACGCGTCCGATATCGCGCAGATAGGCGTGATCCTCCTCTTGCCAAGGCAGGGATCGACGATACACCAACGTAAGCATGCCGAGAACGCCCTGGGGCGTTGAAAGCGGAATGCTGACCGCGCTCTTGAAGCCCATGTCTGCGGCCGATGGAGGGATAACATCCTGCGGATCAGGGTTTTCGTAGTCGTTCATCACGATGAGGTTGCCTGAGTTTATGAGCATGGCCGATCTGCCGACATTTACGGAGAAGGCAGATCCGCTGCTGTGCTGAAGCGTGGAGATCTCGCCATGGTGCGCGCGACGGGCGAAGTTCTTCCCATCGAAGTCCAGCAGATGAAGATGGGTTTCCTCGCACTCGAAAAAAGCAGAGGAAACGTCCACTATGCGCTGGTAAACCTCTTGCGGCTCAGAAGCCCAAGCCATGGATTCGCACAGCGCGATCACCGCTTCGAACCTTGCCTTGTCTACCATGAGGCCATCCTTTCCTCCGGAAACGGCGCCTCCCCGCCTGTGTTGGCATTGAGCCAGCGGCCGTCCTCCACCTTCACGTACAAGGCGCGAAGGGTGATGCGATCGCCGTGTTTGCCGGTGCCCAGATACAGCACGTTTCTCGAGCCAGCCGGGTCCAACCTGCCCCAGATATTGGTTTCCACTTCCTCGAAGCGCCTACCTTCGCCGTCTATAAGCTGATTCAAAGGAGCATCGATGCCCCAAATGGGAACCTCTCCCATATCGTGAGCTGCCCGGAAGCGAGCAACTGCCTCTTTATCCGCTTTGCAGGCCATATGGCTTTCGCCTCCTCAATCAAACCTCAAACACCTTAATGATGCGAATGATGGCCATGGTCGCCGCCGCAGCCGCAGTCGTGCCCGTGTTCAGGTCCATGGTTGCCGCCGCAGCCGCAGTTGCCGTCATGGTGATCGCCGTCGCGCTCCTGCGCCCTTCGGCGCTCAGCCGCCTCGGCGTTTTGACGCGTAATGGCATCCTTGAACTCATGACAGCCGCAAGCACAGCCAGACCCATGCTTCTCGCGATCGATCGCGCTTTCCCGCACCACTTCAACAAGTTCTATCTCAAAGGTAAGCGCCTTGCCAGCCAGCGGGTGATTGTGATCGAGGTGCATGACGCCATCTTTGATCTTGATGCAAGTCACTTGAATCTGCTGACCATCAGCCGTACGAAGCACGATGGGCTGCCCTATGGGCATCTGCTCCCAATTCGGCATCATGCTGCAGGGGACCTGCTCCACGAAGTCACCGCGCCATTCCCCATAAGCTTCGGCAGGCTTAAGCCGCACCGTACGGCGCTCGCCCTGCTCCATCTGAAAAACAGCACGATCGAAGCCGGGGATCATCTGACCCGCACCCACCTTGAACTCAATGGGTTCGCCACGCTTGTAGCTGTTGTCGAATTCCGTTCCGTCATCAAGCGTGCCCACGTAGTGAACTCGCACCTTCTGTCCGATATCAGCCATGCGCTTCCCTTCCCCGTTCGCCTCCGTGAGCGCGCAGATCGCGCTCGATCGTCTCGATGTATCCATTCCATATTACGAAAAACGGACGTTTAAACAGGGGCTGCTTTCAAGACAAAACGAACGAGGAGGGTAAAAAGTGGCCACTCGGCTACTTTGCGGCATTGCCATCCTATATTGATTACGACGCTAATTACCGGACGTCAGCACACCATCCCTCTTTTCAGCATAATGGTCATAATGTAAAGCGTACTTGACATTATGACGTATGCGTTTTATCCTACAAATGTAAAGTTAACTTAACATCATCAACCTATACGTCACGACACCCCGGGGCAAAACAGAAGGAGACGCATGGAAAATCATGTCCGAGATCTGCGCAAGGAGCAAGGTGTCAGCCAGTCTGACCTGGCAAATGCGCTTGGCGTTTCGCGGCAGACCATCATCTCGCTCGAGAACGGCCGCTATACCGCAAGCCTGCCCTTGGCTTTTCGCATAGCGCGCTACTTCGACAAGCCCATTGAGGACATCTTCGTCTACTCCGAGGAGGACTAACATGAGCAAGCAAAGCATCGTTGAGATCAAGCACCAGATCTACCGAAGGATCGGCCTTCGAACCGCTGTGCTCGCAATTTGGGCAGCCGGCCTTGTTGCCCTAGCATTCACCGGTGAGGCAGGCGAGCTCAAGAACACCTACTTGTACATGACCGCTGGCCTTGGCGGTGTCTGGGCAGTGTATCTGATGCGTGATTGGCGCTACCTTAAAAACGATGAGCTGCTGAAAAAGCAGGCTATCGAGCGCAACGATGAGCGCATGGTGCTCATCACCTACAAGGCAACGCGCATGGCCGCCGTCATCCTGCTCTGCGCCCTTCCCGTAGCCATCTGCGTGCTTTCGGCGTTCGGCATGCAGGAAGCAGTGGACACGCTCGCTGTTGTCGTAGCTTGCTTTGCGGTTGTCTACCTTGTTTCATGGGCGTACTTCTCGAAAACTTGCTAGGTTTGCTTGCGCTACCAAGCTTCGCCTCCGCAAAGCCGCTTTTGCGCACCCAGCAAAGCCCCTGGCCAAGCAAGCGCCTATTCCCCCAGCGTACGATAGAAGCAGGTGCGCGCACCGGTGTGGCAAGCCGGACCTGCCGGCTCAACCAAGGCGAGCAGCGTGTCGCCGTCGCAGTCGTAGCGAAGCTCCACCAACTTCTGAGTGTTTCCGCTGGTAGCGCCCTTATGCCAAATCTCCTGACGGCTGCGCGACCAGAACACGGTATCCCCCGTTTCGAAAGTGAGGCGCAAGGACTCCTCGTTCATCCATGCCATCATGAGTACGTCTTTCGTATGGACGTCCTGGACTATGCAGGGAACAAGACCATCGGCATTGAAGGCAATCTCGGCAAAAGACATATCAGCTCCTACAATCTTCTTGTCGCGTTTTGACCGTTCCAATCGAACCACTCAGAATGCGATGCAGTTACTGGCGAGGCAGGTATGCCGGCATGCGAACTGGGGCGACGTTTGCGACCCCGCATAGGAGACTGGCAGCCT
>JAFXIM010000049.1 GCA_017533165.1 Eggerthellaceae bacterium | reverse complement strand
TGGGCGAGCGGCATGCTGGCCGGTCTGAGCGCTGCCGATTTTGCTTGCGGCAACGAAGCAGGGGCAGCTGCCAACGACGCGGCTCCTTTCGCCTCCGAATTCAAGAACGAAAGCTAGGTCAGCATGATCGTCCACGCATCGAGCATGCCCCTTTCCCTCGACGCCGTCCTTCCAGGCAACGAGCCCTTGCTGAAAAAGGAGGTCGCCCGCGCCCTGGGCGTGAAGGCTTCCACGATTCGTGGTCTGCGCTTGCTCAAGCGAAGTGTGGATGCGCGCAAAAAGGCAAACGTACACTTTGTAGCCACCTACGAGGTCGACCTTGAAGGCGACCCCAGGCTTCGTCCCGCGAAAGGCGTTAACGCAAATGACCCCAAGCCCTATCCGGCGCTTGAGGTCAAGCAGATCGGCCCAGCTTTTGCAGGCTCCGGGCAGCCGCGGCCTGTGGTTGTGGGCACGGGTCCTGCGGGCTTGTTCTGCGCGCTGTACCTTGCGCGCGCGGGCATGAGGCCTCTGGTAGTCGAGCGCGGCTCAAGCGTGGAGAAGCGCGTGGGAGCCATCGAGGCCTTCAACGCCGGCGGCAAACTCAACGTGGACACGAACATTCAGTTCGGCGAAGGTGGCGCCGGTACCTTCTCCGATGGAAAGCTCAATACGGGCACCAAGAGCCCTCACATTCGTCACGTTCTCGAGGAGTTTGTAGCGGCCGGCGCTCCCGAGGAGATTCTCTGGCAGGCGAAGCCCCATATAGGCACCGATCGCCTGATCGACGTGGTGCGCAATCTGCGCATGTCCATTATCGACGCGGGCGGCGAGGTGCGTTTTAACACCCTGATGGAGCGCATCGAGCTCGACGAAGAAGGTGCGCGCGTGAGTGCTGTTTCCCTGCGAAACCTTGAGACCGGCCAGCTTGAGACCATCCCCGCCAATCGAGTGGTCTTGGCGTGTGGGCACTCCGCCCGCGATACCTTCCGCATGGTGCATGACGCCGGCTTCGCCATGGAGCGCAAGCCCTTCGCCGTAGGTGTTCGCATAGAGCACCCGCAGGTTCTCATCGATGAGTCCCAGTACGGTGCGGCGCATGAGCATCCCGCTCTCGGCGCGGCTGACTACAAGCTCGCCGTGCGCACCTCTTCCGGCCGCGGCGTATACACCTTCTGCATGTGTCCTGGTGGCGAGGTGGTGGCCGCCGCGAGCGAGGAGGGCGGCGTGTGCGTGAACGGCATGAGCCGCTTTGCTCGCGATGGGGAAAACGCAAACAGCGCCCTGCTCGTCGGGGTTGAGCCCGCCGATTTCCCGGGCGACGACGTTCTTGCCGGCGTGGAGTTCCAGCGCTCCTTGGAGTGCGCTGCCTTCGACTTGGGTGGTGGAGCCTATAGAGCTCCCGCGCAAACCGTAGGAGATTTTTTATCTGGCGAAGGTGAGCGTGCCGGTCGTGGAGATCGCGAATCCGCTGAGCGCTTCAAGCTTGGCAAATCAAGCCTCGTTCGGCCCACCTATCCACGCGGAGTTACCTGGGGCGATCTTCACCAGTGTCTGCCCGAATTTGTGACCGAGGCCATGGAGGAGGCTCTGCCCCTGCTCGATCGCAAGCTTGCCGGCTTTGCTCACCCCGAGGCGGTTATGACCGCCGTCGAAGCGCGAAGCTCTTCTCCCGTGCGCATTGTGAGGGGCGATGATTTCCAAGCTATGCTGGGACAGTCTATCGCGACTGAAACGAAGGCGGCAAGTGGCCTGTACCCCTGCGGCGAGGGCGCGGGGTATGCGGGGGGTATCACCAGCGCTGCCGTTGATGGTCTGCGCGTGGCCGAGGCGATCGTCGCCGAGTTTTCTGATTTGACGCGCGCTTGCACCGATTAAGAGATTGAGAGGCTTGCTATGTCAGGTGGAAACATCCCGACCCAGAAGTTTAGATATCGGCTCATTTTCTCGATCATCCGAAATTCGGGGCTTGGCTATGCCGCCGTGGTGTTTCTCCTGATGTTCTTTGCCTGTGCGGCGATCATTACCTTTGTGGAGCCGGGCGTGAACACGTATTTTGATGCCGTATGGTTCTGCTTCCAGGCGGTTACCACCATCGGTTTCGGTGACATTGTGATCGTGACCCCTTTTGCGCGCATATCGACCATGATCATGAGCGCGTTCGCGGTGTTCTGCGTTGCCGTGCTGACGGGTGCCGTGGTCAGCTACTGCAACGAGGTCGCGCGTATTCGCTACGATGAGAGCTTGGTGCACTTTGTCGACAAGCTCGAGCATTTGTCGGAGATGAGTCCTGAAGAGCTTGAAGCAATTTCCGAGAAGGTTCGTAATCGCAAGAGGCGTTAAAGCTATCGCGTTTGGACCCGAAATCAATCGTTGATGGCAAACAAAGAAAAACCGCGGGAGGGGGGTTCCGCGGTTTTTCTTTTGCAGTGCCAGCCAGACGAGGAGAGCCGCACTGCCCGTTTAAGCAAAGAGAGGAGGAGTTGCATTTGACGAACGCGAATCGAAGGTGGGCTTGTGTGCCAGACTTTCGTTTCCGTCCGTCTCTTGACGATGATTAGAATAAGATAACCAAGGTTAACTTTCAAGAGGGAAATAACAAAAGTTTACCAAGGTTTACAATTTCTCCACATATGGCACGGGACCAGTGCTCATTCGATCGCCGACGGCCGCTAAGCTCTTCCTCGCCTATAATGGCTCCCAGAATCTTGTATGGGGAAAGCTCTGTTTTGTTGGAGGGGGGAGGCACTGTTGGCAGATTTCGAAACCGCACAGCTTGATGAAGCCGTCCGCGCGTTAAGTAGCGGCTTAGCTGTTGCCTTCCCGACTGACACTGTGGTTGGCTTGGGCGTCTCCGTCGAGGCAGCGTCTTCACCCGAGGCCATTTACGCTATCAAGCAACGCAATGAAGGCAAGCCCATCGCTTGGCTGGTCTTTGGGGAAGCCGACCTCGCGCGCTATGGACGTGATGTTCCTCCGCTTGCTTTCGAGCTCGCCCGCAGGTATTGGCCGGGCCCCCTTACCATCATCGTTCGTGCTTCCGAGCGTGTTCCCGCCGCTTTTTGCGCCATCGACGGCAGCATCGGCCTGCGCATGCCTGACTCCAAGACTGCCCTTGCGCTCATCGAAGCTGCGGGCTGCCCCCTGGCTACGTCCTCGGCAAATATCGCCGGTTGTCCTGCCCCTGCGCGTATTGCTGATCT
>JAFXIM010000048.1 GCA_017533165.1 Eggerthellaceae bacterium | reverse complement strand
GCGCGAGTACGTGCGGCCTGGGTGCGTGACCAGGAAGGCCAGCAGCGCGTACTCGAGGTAGGTGAAGTCGAGCGGCTCGCCGTTTACCTTCACCTGGTAGGTCGCCAGGTTGATGGTCATGTTGTCGATGACGATGAAGTCGCTCGTGGAGGTTTCGTTGCCGGGCCAGAGCAGCTGCCTGATGCGCGTGGCGCACTCGGCGGTGCTTGACCCGTGGACCACGAAGTCGGCCTTCACCTGGACGGGGAGCCTGAACTCGCCGAGCTGGCTCTCGTTCACGATGACGAGCATGGCCGGCGAGCCCTCCTCGACGAGCATGGCCTCGGCCTGCGCGACGTTCTCGAGGGCGTCGCCGCGCGCCTCGTAGATCACCAGGTCATGGCCCGGGCACTGGGCGAGCAGCTTCTTGAACTGGACCGACGAGCCGGCGGCCACCTCCACGTCGAGGCTCGAGAGGACCTGCTGGAACTTGTGGGCGTTGTCCAGGCTGTCGGCGATGAAGATTACCTTCTTGCGCTGCATGTCAGAGCACCCCCAAGCCGCGGTCGATCTCCCACCGGGTGACGATGCGCTGGTACTCTTTCCACTCGGCGCGCTTGGCCTCGGTCAGGTAGCCGTGGATGTGCTCGCCGAGGACCTCCCTCATGAGCTCGCTTCGCGCGAAGAGCTCCACCGCCTCGCCCAGATCCTCGGGGAGGCGACCCGTACCGCAGACGCGGTGCTCGCCGGAGCCGGCCTGGAGCATGCTCGCCGCCTCGGAGGGGTCCTGCAGCTCGAGCTCGTCCTCGATGCCGCGCAGGCCCGCGGCCAGCATGATCGCGAAGGCGAGGTAGGGGTTTGCCGCCGGATCGGGGCTGCGAAGCTCGATGCGGCAGGCGCCCTCGCGGCTCGGGCGGTAGCCCGGGACGCGCACGATGGCCGAGCGGTTGTTGCGCGCCCAGGCGATGCGCGTGGGGGCCTCCTCCTCGTCGGTGAGGCGCTTGTAGGAGTTGACGTACTGGTTGGTGACCAGGCTGAACTCGGGCGCGTACCTCAGGATTCCCGCGATGTAGTGCCTGGCGGTCTTGGAGAGGTTGTAGCCCGACGGGTCGTTCGCATCGAAGAACGCGTTCTCGCCGTCGAGGTCGGCCAGGCTCTGGTGCACGTGCATGCAGCTGCCCGGGGCGTCGGGCATGGGCTTGGGCATGAAGGACGCGTACACGCCGTGCTTCATGGCGATCTCCTTGACGACGAGCTTGTAGGTCATCACGGCGTCGGCCATGGAGAGCGCGTCGGTGTAGCGCAGGTCGATCTCGTGCTGCGAGGGGCCGCGCTCGTGGTGCGAGTACTCCACGGGGATGCCCATCTTCTCGAGCGTGAGGACGGTGTCGCGGCGCAGGTCGCTCGCGTAGTCGAGCGAGGTGAGGTCGAAGTAGCCGCCGCGGTCGAGCGGCTCGGTGCCGTGCGAGTCCCTGAAGTAGAAGTACTCGAGCTCGGGGCCGACGTTGAAGATGTAGCCCATGTCGGCGGCCTTGCGGGTGATGCGCTCGAGCACGTGGCGCGGGTCCCCCTCGAAGGGCCGGCCGTCGGGCGTCCTAACGCTGCAGAACATGCGCGCGACGGCGTTCTTCTCCGGGCGCCAGGGAAGCACCTGGAAGGTCTCGGGGTCGGGGAACGCGAGCATGTCCGACTCCTCGCGCGTGGCGAAGCCCTCGATGCAGCAGGCGTCGAAGCCCATGCCGTCGGAGAACGCGTCCTCGAGCTCGCTCGGGATGATGGCGAAGGACTTCATGCGGCCGAGGACGTCGGTGAACCAGAAGCGGACGAAGTGCACGTCGCGGCTCTCGATGGTTTTGAGCACGAAGTCTTTTTGCGGATTGGAAATCATATACGTACCCTATCTTGTGAGGCTGGTGTCAGGAGCATAGCGCAGCATGCTCAAAAACGATCTTGCCCATTATAACGAGCAAAGAAGCCCTGCAGCTTGAATGCGCGCAAGCGTCCAGTAAGCAAGAAGCCCGCCACCGTGAACGGGGCGGGCTTACTCGGGTGCATTGAGATGCGGGCTTTGGGCTATTCGGCCTCAACAGCCTCCACAGCCTCTTCCGCTGCCGGGGCGGCCTCAACCTCAGCCTCAGCAGCCTCGGCGGCCTTTGCGGCGTAAGCTGCAGCACGCTCAGCCTTAGCAGCAGCCTTAGCCTCGCGCTCAGCCTTCTTTGCAGCTTCGAGCTCGGCAGCCTTTGCGGCCTTTGCAGCCTTCTTTGCAGCCTCGCGCTCAGCGACAGCCTGCTTAGCGGAACCGAAACGATCGGCGAAGCGCTGGACGCGTCCACCGGTGTCGATCAGCTTCTGGGTGCCGGTGTAGAACGGGTGGCATGCGTTGCAGATGTCAACCTTGAGCTCGGACTTGGTGGAACGAGTCGTGAAGGTGTTGCCGCAGCTGCAACGAACGGTGCACTCGACGTAGTTAGGATGGATACCCTGCTTCATGGTTGGTTCTCCCTTTCGCGTCTTGGTTTCCGACCAAGACTGGATCATGTGCCTTGGTTTCCGACCAAGGCGTGAAAACAGCCTTTATATGTTATCACGTGGAATCCAGGAGTCAAGATTCTTTTGGCGAGAAGCGTCGAACCTTGAGCTCGACAATGCGCAAACATGACCGCACCGCCAAGCTTATATGGTCGCTCATCCAACTCCGAATGCTCAGCGCGCATAGTTGGGGCGCGCGCTTAAAAGCACGCGCCCCTCATCCGAACGGGAAATGTCATTTTGGTGCTGGGAGAGCGATGCCGTCCTTAGATCTCCGCAACCCACAGGCCGTGGAGGTTGCAGTACTCGTACACAGCAACCGGCGCGTCGCCTTCGGCTACGACGAAGCTCGCCTTCGGCGATGCATCCGCGCTAAGCGGCGCCACCTGGAAGCCCTTCTCGGTTACGAGACAGACCATCTGGATGTAGTGCTCGGGAGTCATCGGGTGCTCAACGCTGCCTACGGTGACCTGCACCAGCTGACCGTCAACCTGCACCGATGGTACGTGCTTCTCAAGGGAGGCATCCTGGGCACCGGCAACCAGCAGCTCCATGGACTGACCGCAGCAGGACACGGGCACGCCAGAGTCAACCAGCTTGACGATGATGTTTCCGCAAACGCCGCAACGGTAGAATTCGACCTTCTTCATAGTGTGCACCTCTTTCGCACTCGTCTATTTGCTATAACGGCTCGCCGTGAGAGGCTTCGGCGTCTCCCGCCTCGGGCACGCCAACCTTCGCCACGGGCTTTCGAAAGATTGGGGCGCATCGGTTTCACCCCGCGTGTCTTTCTTGCCTGAGTATATGTTACCAAATTAATAACATTAGTTCAAGCACTTTGAGATTTTTCACTAAATCTCATTTGTGCCGACCCACAGGTGATGCCCTACGACCTCTATGACCCAAATCGCCATACACGGAAAACCGGGTTTCTATGCAAATATTTACGGTTTTGCATGCCTACAACAAAGATGGACATTCATTCATTACCTAAATGGCTTACTTCGTACCTATTTCAGAGTTGCGAGATCCTTGGCATCGTGCATAACCGAAAATTTCTACACGATTGGAGCAAATCAGGCGTACGGAGCACAAGGCGCTGCTTTTCATGCAGCCGGCCTGCACCCCTCTTGAGGAAGCCGCTTCTTATAGGCGAAGAACAGCAGCGCTACACCCGCCAGGATAAGCGGCACCGAAAGCACCTGCCCCATGGTGAGCCAATCGCCCCACAGGTATCCGAGCTGAGCGTCAGGCTGGCGCACAAACTCGATCAGGAAGCGAAACACGCCGTACAGGC
>JAFXIM010000047.1 GCA_017533165.1 Eggerthellaceae bacterium | reverse complement strand
TGGCAATCTGGGAGATATGCCCACGCGCGCTTTGGAGGCGCTGCGCGAGGCCGATGTGGTGTGCGCGGAAGATACGCGCGTTACGGGAAAGCTCCTTGTGGCTTTTGGCGTGGAAAAGCGTCTCGAGCGCCTTGACGAGGCTATGATAGGCTCGCGGGCCTCGGGCGTCATCGAGCGCGTGCTGGCGGGCGAGGTGATCGCCTATTGTTCCGATGCGGGTATGCCCGGAGTATCCGATCCCGGCCTTCGCCTGGTGGCAGCCGCACGAGAGGCGGGCGCTGTGGTGGAGGTCTTGCCCGGGCCTACGGCAGCGGCAACGGCTTACGTTGCCAGCGGAAGCGCGAAAGCGGCGTTTTATTTCGGCGGGTTCTTCCCGCGAAAGACCGCAGAGCAGCATGCGGTTTTGTCGAACCTCAAGTCGCTTGATGCGGCGTTGGTGTTCTATGAAAGTCCCAACAGGTTGGTTGCGGCGTTGGAGTCTGTTGCCCAGGTCCTCCCTTTGCGCCGCGTGACGGTGTGCCGAGAGCTCACGAAGCTGCACGAGGAGGTTGCTTGCGGCAGCGCCGAAGAGCTCCGCGCCTTTTTCTCTCAGCGCGCTGAACAAGGCGGCATCAAGGGTGAGATCGTCTTGGTGATCGACGGACCGAATGCCGAAGAGGATCGCCTGACCGAAGCAGACGCCTTGGAGTCAGCGCGGGAGGCTGCTGCGGGTTTGATTGGGTCAGGCATGCGAACCAAAGAGGTCGCCAAGAAGCTTGCAGCTGATTTTGGCATTGCCCGAAACGACGCCTACGATATTGCCATGGAGTGTGCGAAAGCCTAGTTTTCCTTAAAACTCGCAGGTCAGAGGCGCATACCTTCTCCACTTTATCAAAGCTTTACAACTTTACAAAAACCTTACGAAGCCCAGCCCATGGGCTATAAATGCTCACGGGTATACTACCGAAGGCTGGTCTTGCGTCGGCTTTGGTTTTGCCGTGCGCGTTGACGAGCCTGCGTTTCGGTTGAGAGAAAAGGTTTTATATGAACGAAGTAGTGGCAATCGTCCTTGCTCTATTTGGCGGACTTGCCATTTTCATTTACGGAATGAATCTCATGAGCGAGAACCTGCAGAAGGTTGCAGGCGAGCGCATGAGAAGCATCCTTGCCCTGCTTACCAAAAACCCCGTCATGGGCGTTCTTGCCGGCGCCTTGGCTACCGCGGTCTTGCAGAGCTCTTCTGCGACTACGGTTATGGCAATTGGCTTTGTCAGCGCCCGTTTGATGGGACTGCCTCAGGCTATCTCCATTATCTTCGGTGCGAACATCGGCACCACCATCACGGCGCAGATCATTGCGTTTAAGATCACCGACTACATCCTGCTGTTCGTGCTTCTGGGCTTTTTGATTTATTTCGCTGGGAAGAAAGAGCGCACCAAGAGCCTCGGTCTTTCCGTGTTCGGCTTCGGCTTGCTCTTCATGGGCATCGACCTGATGGGCGATGCGATGAAGCCGCTCGCCTCAAGCCCGGTGTTTACGGACCTTATCGCTCAGGTTTCCGG
>JAFXIM010000006.1 GCA_017533165.1 Eggerthellaceae bacterium | reverse complement strand
GGCTGAACGCGGATGCTCGATACCAGGAGCGGCGTGACGGCTTTGCCGGGCTGGAGGGCGTATTCGTCGCTTGAAACGCTGTTTTCCTCCGGGCGGTTATAACCCATGAGCTGCCCCCGGAGTTCTTCCTCGCGCAGCATGGTACGCAGTGCATTCTTGATGTGTGTGGAATCGGCGCGTTGGCGCATGAGCTCGTTGAGCTGATCAATGTGATGAGAGTAGTTGAAGGCATGGCCATAGGGATCGATGCCCTCGGCGATGAGAGCCTCGCGCTTTGCGCGGCGCACCTCAATGGGGTCGTCCTCGACAGCTGCCTCTACCTGAATGTTTTCTTCAGTCATGTAAAACCTCTTAGTATCTGCCTGCGTATCCCCGCGCTTAGGCGCAAGGCGGGCTTAGTGCTCGATCTTGATGATGGTCATCTCGACATGCTTGCCGGTAGGACCGGTGGTCTCGATGAAATCACCTTTCTTGCGACCGAGAAGAGCGGCGCCAACCGGAGACTCGTTGGAAATCTTGCCGGCAGCGACGTCGCTCTCAGCACCACCAACAATGGTGAACATGCGCTCGCGGCCGTTCATGTCAACGGTGACGGTGGAGCCGATGTTAACCTTGCTGGAACGCTTCGGGGCGTTGACGACGGTTGCCTCGGAGAGAATGTGGCTGATCTCGGCGATGCGAGCCTCCATCATGCCCTGCTCGTTCTTGGCGTCGTCGTATTCGGAGTTCTCGGAAATGTCGCCGAACTCGCGAGCCACCTTGATGCGCTCGCCGATCTCGGCGCGCTTGACGGTTTCGAGGTAGTGCAGCTCTTCCTCGAGCTTGATCCTACCTTCCTGAGTGAGAATGAAATTGCTGTCTGCCATAGCTAAATCCCCAGCTCCCTTTCAACAAAACGGCACGCCCGACCTGCAGGCGCGCTCAACAGCTACCAATATCACGTTCTAGGGTCACCGTTTCCTCAACGGCTTAAAAGCGTGCAGCACGGCTTGGGGGGTCGCGCTGCACGGGCATCTCAAAAAGCTATTCGGCCTTCTTCTTAACGACCTTCTTGACGGTCTTCTTAGGAGCGGCTTCTTCCTCGACCTCAACGACCTCTTCGACGACCTCTTCCTCGTCAGCGTCTTGGGCCTTCTTCTCCTCTTCGCCGGCGCCCATGCCCTCGCGCAGATTCTTGACGGTCTTGCCAAGAGCGTTGCCGAGTTTGGGAAGGTTCTTCGGACCGAAGATCAACTGGATGACCACGAGAATGATGAGAAGCTCGGGTACGCCCATTCCCAGGATTTTCATATGTTCCTCCAGATGAACACGTGAGGCGACGAGGCCTCAGCACAACAAAAACGAGACGCAAACGCCCCGCTGAAAACTGTCCCCGAAAGAGTAGCACAAACCCGCGCCATGAGTATGCTCGCCCTATAAACAACATAGGTGAAGACGGGGAAAGACACCTCAGGCAATGAAAAAGCCGCCCGAAGGCGGCTTCGCATTTAGATGGTCGGGTTGACAGGATTTGAACCTGCGACCTCTGCGTCCCGAACGCAGCGCTCTACCAAACTGAGCCACAACCCGAGAGCTGCCTTACGACAGCAAACGATATGATAGCACAACGAATTCGCTTGGCAAGATCTTTTTTCAAATCAGAAAGGGGCGTCGAAGGGCTCGCTTATGATGAGCTCCGTCTGGCCGCGCGTAAGTTCGGTAAGCTTGGTGATGAGAGGGTCCTGGGTTCCTTCGAGCATGCGCAGGGTGATCATGACCTCTGCCGCAAAGTCCGTTTCGCGCACCTTGGCCTC
>JAFXIM010000046.1 GCA_017533165.1 Eggerthellaceae bacterium | reverse complement strand
CTCCCTGACCACTTGGGGTCTCCTCGGCATGGTTATCGGCGGCGCTGTCGGCGGTATCATGTCCGACAAGATCGGCCGTAAGAAGATGCTGATCATCGCCGTTATGTTCTACGGCGTGTTCACCCTTCCGCAGGCATTCGCGCAGTCCTACGCCTTCTTCGCAGCGTTCCGCCTGATCGCTGGCTTCGGCGTCGGCTCCTGCATCCCGATCGTCACCACCTGCTTCTCCGAGCTCATCCCGTCCAAGTACCGCGGCACCTTCGTGTCCTGCGGCATGGCCGGCATGGTCATGGGCTGGGTTCTCGCTGGTCTGATCTCTGAGCCGATCTGCACCACCGCTACCCCGATCCTCGGCGGCTTCACCGAGCAGGTCAACTACCTCACCACCGACGCCTCCGGCGCCACCGTTGAGGCTACCATGTACGCCAACTGGCGTGTTTGCTACCTGATCGGCGCTATCCCGATCCTCTACGGCGTTCTCCTCATCTTCGCCATGCACGAGACCCCGCACTGGTACGCAAACGCTGGCAAGAACGAAGAGGCTGTGAAGTCCCTGGCTTACATCGAGAAGATGTCTGTCGGCACCGTCACCGAGCGCGACCCGAACCTGATCGTCGTCCCGCCGAAGCCGGCTTCCACCACCCCGAACGTCCTGTTCTCCAAGAAGTTCATCGTCGGCACCTGCGCGATCTGGGCTACCTACTTCGTCGGCCAGTTCTGCGTCTACGGCATGAACGCCTGGCTGCCCACCTGGTTCAAGGGCATCGGCTACAGCCCCGCTGAGGCCGTCCAGCTCCAGACCTGGAACAACTTCGCAGCTATCCTCTCCAACTTCTCCGTTGGTTACATGTCCGACAAGATCGGCCGCAAGCGCAACCTCGCTGGCGCGTGGATCTTCTGCATCGTTGCGATCATCATCTGCTCGCTCTTCGTTGCACCGGGCAACTTCGTATTCTGCATCGCCCTGATGCTCCTGTTCGGCTTCGCCCTGAACTACGCCATCACCGCCGTTCAGCCGATCATGCCCGAGCAGTACCCGACCGCTCTGCGTAACACCGGCGTCGCATGGTGCCAGGCATTCGCCCGCTTCGGCGGCTCCGCCTCCTCCGTCGTCCTCGGCGCTATCGCAGGCATGGCAATGTTCCAGGTCGACGGCGCCACCAACTGGTCCTCCGTCGTTCTGGTCCTCATCATCCCGTTCGCCCTCGGCTTCGTCTGCACCATGCTCTTCGTCAAGGAGACCGGCGGCAAGTCCATGGACGAGCTCATGGCTGAGGCTGGCGGCGAGATCGACAACGGCATGGTCCCGTTCGCAGTGATGCTCGTCATCGTTGCGTTCCTGGCTATCGCCTGCATCGTCTGCCCGCTGGTCATCCCGGGCTTCAACAAGACCGCTTACGCTCTGCCGATGATGGCAACCGGTCTGCTGCTCCCGTTCGCTCACTTCTTCGTCTTCGGCGCTCCGGTCACCCTCAAGAAGTAGCTTACGCTTTCAGCAAGAGTTCTACGCTTGGGCTGGCCTCAAGCACGAACGCGATGTTGATTCTGGTTCCGTCCTCTTAGGGGGACGGAACCAAACACCAGCCAAAGTCATACACAGTTCTTTGGCTGGGTCCCCAACGATTCTGTGTTAGATCGTGTTTACCCCAAAGAGGGAGGGCTGGCAGTGAAAACTGCCAGCCCTTTTCTTATATTGGGATTAGGACCCAATACAAGAAAAGACCCGCCGTAGCGGGTCTTTTGTGTCTAGCTTTAAGTTGAGGCTATACGTAGCGCTCGCCAGCTAGGATCTGCTCGTAGGTAAGGCCCTTGTTGCCCTTGAAGAAACGCTTCATCTTGTCAGCGCGGGTTGCGTTGGGGTCTTCGATGCCCTCGCTCAAACCCTTGTACTCCTCCTTGAACATGATGGAAACCAGGGCGGCAGCGGCAACGCGAAGCAGAGCCAGGTCGCGCACCTTCACCTCGAAGCACTCACCATGGTTCTTGAAGGTAGTCTTGCGGATGCGAACTTCATTCTTTTCGCTGCGCTCGCTATAGAAATCAAAAGGCGGCTTGCTCGGTGATCCTTCGATCTTCCAGAGCATACCCTTGAAATAGTAATCCTCGAAAATGACGTAGGTATGAAGTTCATACTCCCAGCGTTCCATCTTCACATAGATCATGGTTTTGCTGCCGGGATCAAGGCGGATGCTGCCGCACTCTGCGCCATGACGGTTCCAGATAAGAACCTTGTCGGATTCCTTGGTCCAGTCTCCCGTGAATCTGAAAGCGAGGTCTCCGTCGCGGTACCAGATGTCAAAGTCTTCGTGCTTGGAAAGCGCGTCGACCGGAATATAGATTGCATTGTTTTTCACGATTTCCCCTAATGTGCGAATTGAAAATTGCGCATTGGATAATTATACCGCAAGGAGCGGAGAGGCTTGCTATTCAGCGAAGGCTTTCTGTTATTCGCTGTGGTTAATAATGCGCTTCGGTATAATGCCTTAGATGCACGCAAACGTGTTATTTGCAAAAAGGAGTTGAGCGTTCTCCCATGTCCAATGCAGAACTTGCTGCAGCTGTTCGGAAGTATGCAGCCGTTGAAGATAGCTATGTCAATGCCCTGCGTGAGAAGGGTTTGAAGTTCGCCGAGCGTGGTGCAGGGGAGGAGCGCATCGCGCAGCTGCGCGAGGAGCTTGCCTCCCGTGGTGCCCAGTTTAAAAACGCGGGTGCCAGCATTGTGGTCGGCTGGCAGTCTAAGGCCTGCGTCGAATGCACGGGCAGCAACGGCTCTGAAACCTTCTCCACTACGTTCAAGTGCCATCGCGACTGCTATTTCTGCTTCAATCATAACCAGGCCGACTACGACACCTTCTTCAAAGAAGGCTGCCCGTGGGAAGAGGGCCTTGAGCGCTCCGCTCGCGAGAACCAGGGCAAGCTTGCCTGCGTGGGCCTGACTGGCGGTGAGCCGCTGCTTGTCCTAGATGACTCCATCCGCTTCCTTGAGCAGGCGCGAGAGGCCTTCCCAGGCGCTCATTTGCGCATGTACACCTCCGGTGACCTGCTGACCGAAAAAGCGGCTATTCGCCTGCGTGATGCGGGACTTGAGGAAATCCGTTTCAGCGTCAAGGATTTTGATCCCGAGGATTTGCAGGAGCGCGTGCTTGCCGCCATGGAGCTTGCCTGCCGCTACATTCCCGATGTCATGGTTGAGATGCCCATCATCCCCGGTACGGGTGAGCGTATGAAGTGGCTTTTCAAGCGCTTTGACGAAATTGGCATCAAGGGCATCAACATGCTCGAATTCTGCTTCCCCTTCTGCAATTGGGAAGAGTTTGATAAGCGTGGCCTGTTGATTCGCAACCCTCCGTTCCCCATCATGTACGATTACGGCTACTCGGGAGGTTTGCCCATCGCCGGCAGCGAGGAGTTGATTCTGGAGCTCATGCTGCATGGCATGGACGAGGGCGTGAGCTTTGGCATGCATTACTGCTCGCTTGAGAACAAGCATCGCAGCGAGATGCGTCAGATGAACGAACGAGGCGCCCGCATTCATCCCTGCTTTGAATTTGACAGCGGCGACTTTTTCCTGAAGACCGCCAAGGTTTTCGGGGAGGACCGTGATCAGGTGGT
>JAFXIM010000045.1 GCA_017533165.1 Eggerthellaceae bacterium | reverse complement strand
CCAGCCTGCGGGCAAGCGCATTACCAAGATGATGCTCATGTCCGGCGGAGAGAAGTCTCTGACGGCGCTCGCACTGTTGTTTGCGGTGTACCGCACGCGCACAACGCCCTTCTACATCCTCGATGAGGTTGAGGCTGCGCTTGACGACACCAACCTTCGCCGCCTGTGCGCTTATGTTGATCAGCTGCGCAATGCAACGCAGCTGATCATGATCACGCATCAGCGACGTACCATGGAGATGGCCGACGTGCTCTTCGGCGTGTCTATGCAGGCAGACGGTGTGACCAAGGTTATCAGCCAGCGTTTGGAGAAAGCCCTCAAGTACGCGGAGGGCTAATGGCGCATAGTCCCGCCACCCGCCTTCGCCCTCAAAGATGGCGGCTAAATTGCGGTAATTACGGGTATCATAGAAAAGTTAGATATTTGTACAAACGATTTGCTAGGAGCCCCATGGGTTTTTTCGATCGCATAGGCGAAGGCCTCTCTCGTTCTCGCGTTAAGTTTAAGGAGCAGATGAACGTTCTGCTCGACCGTGGCCCCGACCTTGACGATGACTTTTGGGAGGGTCTCGAAGAGGCTCTTATCCTGAGCGACATCGGTGGGTCCGCGGCTTATGAGATCGTTGAGAATTTGCAGGACCAGGCTAAGCGCAAGGCGCTTCCCGATGCGTATGCGGTCTTTGACATGCTCAACGACCAGATTGCCGAGACCTTCACCTCCGGTGGGGAAGAGATCCTCGGGGGAGACCCTGCGCTCGTTCTGTTCGTGGGCATCAATGGTACCGGCAAAACCACCACGGTTGGCAAGATTGCCAAGGAGGCTACCGATGCGGGCCGCAAGGTCATTCTGGGCTCCGCTGACACTTTCCGAGCTGCGGCTATTGAGCAGCTTGAGGTGTGGTCAAAGCGTGCGAACGTCGAAATGGTCACGCGTGAGCGCGGAAGCGATCCTGCAAGCGTGTGCTATGCCACCATCGAGCGTGCCGAAGAGGCGGGTTCTGACCTCGTTCTTATCGACACGGCTGGTCGCCTTCATACTTCTGCAGACCTTATGCGCGAGCTTGAGAAGGTTGTTTCTGTCGTCCGCAAGCGCTCGCATCTGCCCGTATACACCGTGCTCGTCATTGACGCAACCACTGGTCAAAACGGCCTTCAGCAGGCGCGTGAGTTCAACAAGGCCCTCAAGCTTGATGCCCTCATCATCACCAAGCTCGATGGCACGGCAAAGGGCGGTATTGCTTTGGCGGTGAGCCACGAGCTTCGTCTGCCCATCATCAAGATCGGCGTCGGCGAGGGCATTGATGACCTCAGGGACTTTGACGCCCATGACTTTGCGCGTGGTTTTGTCGGCGATTTCGACGACCGCGCTGAATAGCCCTCTCTAAACAAGGAGCAAGGAAATGCTTGAAAACCTTTCCAATCGTCTTCAGGGGATCTTCTCCGGTTTGAAATCCAAAGGTCGCCTGACCGAGGATGATATCAACGATGCCATGCGTGAGATCCGCCTTGCGTTGCTCGAGGCCGACGTCAACTTCAAGGTGGTCAAGGCTTTCGTCAAGCGTACCAAGGAGCGTTGTCTTGAGGCTGAAGTTCTTGACTCTCTCACCCCTGCCCAAAATGTTATCAAGGTCGTTCTTGACGAGCTGACGGGGCTGCTCGGCCGCACTGATTCCAAGCTCGTCCTTTCAAGCCGCATTCCCAATGTGATCATGCTCGTTGGCCTTCAGGGTTCCGGTAAGACCACTGCTGCGGCAAAGCTTGCTTATCGCCTGAAGCAGCAGAACCATTCGCCCCTGCTCGTGGCCTGCGACGTTTATCGTCCCGCAGCAGCTGATCAGCTCCAGACCCTTGGTGGTGAAATTGGCGTACGTGTCTATCGTGGCGACGGTCAGGACCCGGTGAAGATAGCCAAGGAAGGCGTACAGGACGCTATCGATCATCTTCGCGATGTAGTCATCATTGACACCGCGGGCCGCTTGCATGTCGACGAGGAAATGATGGACGAGGCGGCTGCCATTAAAGCGGCAACCAAACCGGATCAGATTCTCATGGTTGTTGACGCCATGACCGGCCAGGACGTGGTCAACGTGGTCGAGGCCTTCGCAGAGCGTGTGGACTTCGACGGCGTCATCATGTCGAAGATGGACGGCGACGCCCGTGGTGGCGGCGCGCTTTCCATTCGAGAGGTCACCGGTAAGCCCATTAAGTTCATTTCCTCTGGAGAAAAACCCGATTCCCTCGAGGAGTTCCACCCCGACCGCATGGCTAAGCGCATTCTGGGCATGGGCGACGTAGTGAGTCTCATCGAGACCGCCGTTCGCGTGCAGCAGCAGGAGGACGCCATCGAGGCCGAAGAAGCCGATCGCATGGCCAAGGGTAACCTTACCTTCGATGACTTCATTACCATGAATCGTCAGATCCAGAAGATGGGCGGCGTGTCGAAACTCATCAGCGCTCTTCCCGGTGGTGATAAGGCTTTAGGAAGCGGACAGGTTGACGAGGCTGCGCTCGATCGCATGGAGGTTATCATCAACTCCATGACTAAGAAGGAGCGTGAAAAGCCCGAGATCCTCAATGGCAGCCGTCGTGCTCGCATTGCCAAGGGAGCCGGTACTACGGTCCAGGAAGTGAATCAGGTTATTAAAAAGTTCAATGAGACCAAGAAGATGGTTCGCAAGATGACGGCAAACATGGAGCAGTCTCGCAAGGGGAAGAAGGGCAAGAAGGGTAAGAAGTCCCGCGGCCTTCGCATTCCGGGTATGGGTGGCATGAGCATGTCCGAGATGCGCGAGTTGCAGAAAATGCTCGAACAGTAGCCGTGTCCCATTGGTCCAAGATCCGCGAAGAAAAAGCGCATTTTACTTGCGCAAACTAGTTTTCAACGGTAATATAAACAATTGCTGTTTTCGCTGCGCTGCGTGAGCAGTGTACGCATTATACGAATGAATGATATTCAAAAAGGAGTAATTCTTCATGATTAAGATTCGCCTTGCTCGTCACGGCGCCAAGAAGCGTCCGTACTATCGCATCGTTGTCGCTAACGCTCAGGCTCGCCGCGACGGTCGCTTCATCGAGGAGGTTGGCCGTTACAACCCCTGCACCGAGCCGGCCATGGTTCAGTTTGACATGGAGAAGGTTGACAAGTGGATCGCTAATGGCGCTCAGCCGACCGACACTGTCGCTCGCCTGCTGAAGAACGCCCGCGAGAACGCTTAAGACCATGACCGATCTGACGGAAGACCTCGCAGGTCTCGTCGAGTCGGTTGTCCGTCCGCTCATTGAGGTTCCCGAAGAGCTCGAGATCGACGCCTTCGAAACCGAGGATGGTCCCATTCTCGTTGAGATTCGTGTGAATGAGGAAGATGCCGGCAAGGTCATCGGTCGCCAGGGTCGCGTTATCAAGGCTATTCGCACGCTCGCCCGTGCCGCTGCGTCTCGTTCCGGCGCACAGGTAGAAGTGGAGCTCATTGATTAATGCGCGAGTGGGTTGATATCGCCGAGTTGGCGCATACCAAGAATCTAAATGGAGGGCTCGTCGCGCGCAGCGCAGCGGGCCTTCCCCTTTTACTGTCTGAAGGCATGGAGCTGGCCTTGGTGCCGCCCGTTCTTGACGCTCCCCGTAGGGTTACGGTCGAGTCCTTGCGTTTTCGCGATGATTTCGAAGCCGTCGTGTTTTTCGAACAGGTCAAAGAGGCCGATGTAGCGGAGGCTCTCGTGGGTTGCCACTGCCTTGCTCGTAGGGATGAAGTCGATCTGGACTCTATCGAATATGACTCCGATTATCCTTCGTGGGATGGTTGGCGTGTGTTTGATCGGGCGCAGGGCTTTGTTGGCGAAGTCGCCTATATCGAAGAGCGTCCCCTTCAGCCCCTTATGGTGGTTTCTCGTGAGGGTAAGTCTGATGCGCTCATTCCGCTGGTGGAGGAGTTCATCGTCGAAATCGATGAAGAAGAGCAGTGTATCCTCATGGACCTCGCTTCGGGTTTGCTGGATCTTTAGTAGGTTTGAACGCGCAAAGGTAGCCGTATGATCATCGAAACGCTTTCCACGTTTCCCAATATGTACGAATCTGTCATGGGTAGCTCGATGATGCGCATTGCGCAGGAAAAGGGCATCCTTCAATTTTGCGCTTATGACCTGCGTGACTGGACCTATGATAGGCATCGAACGACCGACGATTCGCCTTACGGTGGCGGAGCCGGTCTTGTGATGAAGTGCGATCCTATCTTTGAAGCATACGAAGACATCGTAGGCGTATCTTCTTCTGCTGACGGCCTGAGCGAAAAGAGGGAGCCCGTCTGCCCAAGGACCGGACCTCGTCCCCAGTATGCTCGCGCTGATCTCCCCAGACCTCAGGTGGTGTTTTTGGCTCCCCAGGGTCGTCGTTTCGATGATGCGCTTGCAACTGAGCTTGCGCATGAGGATCGCTTGCTGTTCATCTGCGGTCACTACGAGGGCATTGACGAACGTGCCTATGCGCTTGCTGATCATGTGATTTCGCTCGGCGACTATGTTCTTACGAGCGGAGAGCTTGCCAGCATGGTGGTCATCGATGCGGTTGTGCGCAAGATCCCCGGTGTTCTTGGTGCGGAGGATGGCCCGGTTGACGAGAGCTTCACGAGCGGTTTGCTGGAGTATCCCCAATACACCCGTCCTGCTAGTTTCAGAGGCGAGGCGGTGCCCGACATCTTGCTTTCAGGAAACCATGCCGCTATCGCTAAATGGCGTCGGGAGCAAAGTCTGAAAAGGACCTTTGACCTGCGTCCCGACCTGCTGGAAGGGTTTGATTTGCAACCCGCTGATCGGAAATTTCTAAATACTTTGAAACAGGGCAACGGGGCAGGGGATTAAAGCGTTATCATACCTGCCTATACGTCAATTTTGAGTTGAGCGAAGAAAGGGGGAGGCCATGTATTCGGGAGAGCACGCTGACAAGCGCGGTAAGGGTATCGTCCGCAGTGTTTTGAGCTTCTTGGGCATGGTTGCCCTCGTTTTGGCTCTGTCCTTCGGATTGCGTACCTTCGTATTTCAGGCTTATGAAATTCCCTCGGGTTCCATGGAGCGAACCATTATGACCGGCGACATGGTTTTCGCCGAGAAGGTGAGCTATTACTTTGATGAGCCTGCGGCAGGCGATATCGTTACCTTCGAAGACCCCGAGATTCCCTCTCGCATCCTTATCAAGCGTATCATCGCTACGGGTGGGCAGACGGTTGATCTCGTGGATGGCCGCGTAGTAGTTGATGGCAAGCTGCTCGATGAGCCTTATACTGATGGTTTGCCGTCGTATCCCCTTACGCCGGCTTTTGGCACCTCGATAAGCTATCCCTATACCGTGCCCGACGGTTATATCTGGGTCATGGGAGACAACAGGACCAACTCGCAGGATTCGCGTTATTTTGGCGCGGTGAAGGCGTCGACGGTTACCGGCAAGGCGGTATTTACTTACTGGCCTGTCGATAGCATCGGCTTGCTGTCGTAGGGGATGGGACTAAGTTAAGTGGTTCGCGCGCGTAGTAAACGTGTGCGTTCGCATAGGAAAGAGATAAAGGAGAGTCATGTCGACCGAAAACAAGGCGCCTGATTGCGCGCAAGCAGCGTTGCCGCCGACGTTCCAAGACGTCATCATGAATCTGCAGCGCTTCTGGGCAGACCAGGGCTGCGTCATTTGCAGCCGTATGACAACGAGGTTGGTGCGGGTACCTTCCACACCGCAACTACCTTGAGGGCGCTCGGTCCGGACACCTGGCGCACCGCCTACGTGCAGCCGAGCCGCCGCCCCACCGACGGCCGTTACGGCGAGAACCCCAATCGCCTTCAGCACTACTACCAGTATCAGGTTTTGCTGAAGCCTTCGCCCGACAACGTTTTGGATCTGTATCTCGACAGCCTCGGTGCTATCGGCATCGACGTGAACGAACACGACGTCCGCTTCGTCGAAGACGACTGGGAGAGCCCTACGCTTGGCGCATGGGGTCTTGGTTGGGAAGTCTGGATCGACGGCATGGAGGTCACCCAGTTCACCTATTTCCAGCAGATGGGTGGCTTCGAGTGCAAGCCTGTTCCCGCTGAGATCACCTACGGTCTCGAGCGTTTGACCATGTACATCCAGGGCGTTGACTCTGTCTACGACATTATCTGGTCTCGCGGTGATGACGGCGTTGAGTTCACCTATGGCGACGTCTTCCTCGAGAACGAGAGGCAGTTCTCGGCCTACAACTTCGAGGTGGCCGACACCGACCTGCTCTTCGGCGAGTTTGACCGCTACGAGGCTGAGTGCAACCGCGTCCTCGAAGCCGGCCTTCCGCTGCCCGCTTATGATTACGTGCTGAAGTGCTCGCATGCGTTCAACCTTCTTGACGCACGCGGAGTTATTTCCCAGACCGAGCGCATGGGCTATATCCTGCGCGTCCGCACCATCGCCAAGGCTTGCTGCGCAAGCTATCTTGAGCATGTGGTGGGCCAGGCACCGGTCGCCGATGAGGGAGAGGAGGCCTAAGATGGCAAACAAGATCCTTGCTTTCGAGATCGGCACCGAAGAGCTGCCGGCGTTTCCCCTGCATGCAGCTACGAACCAGCTGGGCGCCCTCATGCGCGACGCTTTCGCAGCCGCTAACATTTCCTATGGCGAGATCGAGGTGTTCACCACCCCTCGTCGTCTTATCGTTGTGGTAACCGAGGTCCCCGAGGCTACCGAGGCCTTCGAAGAGGTCTTCCGCGGTCCGTCTGCCAAGATTGCCTTCGACGCCGATGGCAATCCCACCAAGGCGGCCCTTGGCTTCGCTCGCGGCAAGGGCGTTGATGCAAGCGCTCTCGAGCGCCGCGATGAAAACGGTGTTGAGTATGTTTACGCCGTCAAGAGCGTTGCCTCTCGCAGCGTTGCCGAGCTCCTTCCCGAGCTGCTGGCGAACCTCATCACGTCCATCACCTGGCCGAAGACCCAGCGTTGGTGCAGCTTGGAGGATCGCTTCAGCCGCCCTGTTCGTTGGCTGTTCGCGATGCTCGGCGATGCCGTCATTCCGGTGAAGTTCGCTGGTCTTGAGGCGACCAATCTGACTTGGGGCCATCGCTTCCTGGCACCTGGTCCGCATGAGGTTTCCTGTGCTGGCAAGCTGATCGAGACCCTGCGTGCGAACTATGTCGTCCCCT
>JAFXIM010000044.1 GCA_017533165.1 Eggerthellaceae bacterium | reverse complement strand
ATGCCGCGCTCAGCCTCGGCAAGGCTCTTCCTCGCCGCAGTCAGGCGCCGCTTCGCATCCTCGTCGGAGAGGGATGCCGCGACGAGCGTCGCGATCTCCACCGCCGTCTCGCGATCCTTGAGCATGGCGCGGAGCTCGTCCACGATGGCGCCCTCGATCCAATCCGCCCTCACCGGCCTGCATCCGCATTTCTTGGAGCAGCGGTAGTAGTTGTACTTGAGGTTGCGGTTTCCGCGCCCCGACACGCCCACGAGGTTCATGCCGCATTCCAGGCACACACCCCGCCCGGCGAGGGCGTAATCCGACCACTCCTCGAGCTTGCGCTGTTTCCTCACCACGGCCCTCTGCGCCATGTTCCACACATCCTCTCCCAAGATCGCCGGCATGCCGCCCTCGATGCGGGTGTCGCCCCATCTGTAGACGCCCTTGTACTTCTCGTTCCTGAGCATGGTGTCGACGGCCTGCGGGCTTATGCGCGTTCCCCAGGTGGTGCGCCATCCCCTGCGGGCGAGGTCCTCGGCGATGTGCTTCGACGCCTCTCCCTCGATGTGGCGCGCGTAGACCTCGCGCACGATCTCCGCCTCGGCGTTATCCACCTCGTACCTGCCGTCGTCTGCGAAGCGGTATCCGAACACCTTCACGCCGTTGTGCAGGCATTTCATGGCGTTGCCCTCCATGCCGCGCCGGGTGCGCTGGGCGATGTGGGCGCTCTCCATGGCGGCCATGGCCTCGTAGATGGATTCGATGAGGATGGCCTCGGGCCCTTCCGGCACGCTCTCGGTGGCAGAGACGACCTTGACGCCCTTGTCCTTGAGCTTGCGCTTATAAATTGGGGCGTCGTACACGTCGCGGCTGAATCGGTCCATCATGTAGACGAGCACGATGTCGCTCTCGCCGGCGTTGGCTATCATGCGCTGGAACTGGCGCCGTTCGTCGGTCCTGCCGGATGCGGCTCGGTCGCAGTATTCCGCCACGACCTCGTAGCCCTCGCGCTCGCACCAGTCGTGGCACACGCGCAGCTGGTCTTCAATAGATGCCTCTCGCTGCTTGGAGCAGGAGAAGCGAGCATAGATAACTGCGCTCTTCTCATTTGTTGTCTTTGCCATCGTCACTCATCCCCATTGCCTGGCCGGTGCTGTCTCCTCTTTTTCGTTGGGTCGCAATCGATGAAGGATTCCATTCCATCGATATGCTCGAGAAGGTCTGGGCTGACATCGTTGCCCATTGGATCGAGGATGAAGTCGATTCCCTTTCGCCGTGCGATTTTCGCAGCCGGAACGAAGTCGCTGTCGCCCGCGATCAGGATGATCTGATCCACGAGACGCTCGTAGGCGAGGGCCGAGATGTCGAGCCCGAGCTTCATGTCGACACCCTTCTGCCTTGACGAGAGGTAGAAGTCACGCTCCTCGAGGTCCTCGAGAGCTATCGTCCCGGCGCATAGCTTCTTCACCTTCTCATAGCTCAGGTCGTAGTGTGTGCCAGCGGGTGACAGCTTCCCCATCCTGAGGGCGTACTTGCGCATGCGCTTGAGCTCATCGAAGAGCTCCGTTGTAAATGCGTAGGTATCGGACTTGCCGAACTCGATATTCTTCTTCAGATACGGATGGTAGACGGTGGTGTCCATGGGAGGGCAGTCGTAGTAGAAGACGCGATACAGATGCCGTTCCTCCGCTCCGTCCGTCTTCCTAAGATGCTTGAAGACATAGGCGTTGAGCTCCTCGGCCCGCTCCTTCCCGGTCTTCTTCCCCCAGAGGAACTGCGCGCGCTTGCGATAGAAACCGCCGTCAACCAGAACCGCCGTCTTTGCCATGTTATTCCTTTCTAAAAGAAAAAAAGGCTCAGGGCGTACGCTTTCCGCTTATCGCGCGGCGCTTATTGCCATGAGCCAATCAGT
>JAFXIM010000043.1 GCA_017533165.1 Eggerthellaceae bacterium | reverse complement strand
TGTGTATGTTCGGGTTCTTGCGGGTGAACCCGTCTCCAAAGCAGCAGCCCACGGTGCCTCCGGGGCAGTTGCAGGCCTCGTCATCGACCGAGACGGTCTTTCCCCTCGCGGCTGACAGGAGCAGCGGGACTATGCAGTTGCGATTGCCGGGCGAGGCGTCGAGGTCGCACGAGGCGCCCTCGTTCCCGAGGAACACGCCTACGGGCTCAAGCTCCAGGTGAAGCATCTCGACCATTTCGCATGTCATAACGACTCCTTCAACGAACGCCTCAAACACCCCTTGCGAGTTGATCGCGGAGGGCGCGGGTGATTGCACTATGATACCCCGGCGAGCAGAGGATGTTCCCCTTTTCGCACTAGGTTGCGGAAAGGGGAGACTGGTTGCCGCTCGCTGCGAGCGAGGCGTACCTGCATGGTGCGCGCATCCAGCGCGCAGGGATCTCTCTTTCTACAGGGTGAACAGAACGTGCTTCTTGCCCATCTTGGCGGAAAGCTCGGCGAGCTCACCGACCTCGAGAACAACGCAACCACTATATGGGGGCGGATCGACTCAGATGCATAAGATTTCCAATACAGGCGCCCTTAGAGGGGAACCCGATTGCCGCCGACCACCGCAAACGCTGAGCCTTGGCGAATGTCAATATGAGGATGGATATGGAAGTCAAGCGGTTGGCCTGTCTGGCTGTGCATGTTCCGCCTGTGTAATTTCAGGACGAAAAGTAGCCTTTTGGTCACGAACAGACACACTGTGTTAAAATCCTTGTCTGTATGTCGATTTGTATTTATAGGGGTAACCCATATGTCTTTTATGGATATGTTCGCTAGCCTTACGGGTCAGATGTCCGCCGATATGGCCATCGACCTAGGCACGGCAAACACGCTTGTGGCCATCACCGGCGAAGGCATCGTCATCAATGAGCCCTCCGTCGTCGCTATCGAGAGGAGCACCAACCGCGTGCTCGCCGTTGGCCATGAGGCTAAGAACATGATTAATCATACGCCGGACGCCTTCTCTGCCGAGCATCCTCTCAAGGACGGCGTCATCGCTGACTACGACGTCACCGAGGCAATGCTCTCGGCCTTCATCAACAAGGCTTCCGAGCGCAAGTACCCGTGGCAGCCGAAGCCGCGCGTGGTCATTTGCATTCCCTGCGGTGCAACTTCCGTTGAGAAGCGCGCCGTTTTCGAGGCGGCTATTCAGGCCGGTGCTCGTCAGGCTTACCTGATCGAAGAGCCTATGGCGGCAGCCATGGGCGCTGACCTGCCCGTGACCGAGCCCACCGGCTCCATGGTCGTTGACATCGGTGGCGGCACCACTGAGGTTGCCGTTATCTCGCTCGGCGGCATCGTCACTTCCTCTTCGCTTCGCCTTGCAGGCAACCGTCTCGACGAGGCCATTGCGATGTACCTTCGCGATCTTCTCGGTATCAAGATCGGAGAGCGTACGGCGGAGATTATCAAGATCAAGATCGGCTCCATCCTTCCCTTTGAGGACGGTCGTGAGCGCGACATGATCATCTCCGGCCAGGACCTCTACACCGATCAGCCCAAGGAGGTCACCATTCAGTCCGAAGACGTGCGTGCTGCGCTGCAGCCGCCCATCGAGGAGATGGTTCTGCACATCAAGGACACCTTCAAGAAGACCAACCCCGACCTCGCGTCTGACATCATCCAAAACGGCATCCTGCTCACGGGTGGCGGTGGCCTGCTCCACGGCCTTGACCGTTACCTCACCGATAAGCTGGAGATTCCGGTATGGGTGAGCGAGACGGCGCTTACCAACGTGGTTTCTGGCTGCCTCAAGGTTCTCGAGACTCCCACCGCGCTGCGTCAGACGCTCATGCGCTCCAAGTAAGGGCGCGCGTCTTCTGTAATGCCTTATAGCTCAAAAGACAAAGGGAAAGCGCCTGCTCAGGCGCTTCTCGTCATATTGCTGGTGGTTTCTCTCGTGTGCTGCGCTGTGTATTCGCGCGAAGGGGAGGGAGGACCTTTGCATGCCCTTCAATCGGGCGTACAGTCCCTTACGTCTCCCTTTAAGATCGTCGGCGCGGGCATTGGCGCTGCTGGCAACAGCATTGGGTCTTCCATCGATGACGTCACCGCCGATGAAGCCAGCCTGACGCAGTTGCGCGAGCAGAATGCCGAGCTGCGCGAGCTCGTTGCCCAAACCGAAGAATATCGCCAGGAAGTCGAGCGCTTAAACGAGCTGCTCGACATGAAGGACGACTACGGTGTGGAGGGCGTTACGGGTCGCGTTATCGGCCGCAGCACTGACGCATGGAACCAGACGGTTACGGTTAACGTTGGCTCGGGCGATGGCGTCGAGTCGGGTATGACCGTCATGGGGGCCTCGGGCGTGGTCGGGCAGGTTGTCTCCACCTCCGATTCCACTTGCATTGTTCGCCTGCTATCAGATCCCCAGTCGGGTGCGGCTGCGCTCATCCAATCCAGCCGAGCGGAGGGTATCGTTCGAGGATCGCTCGATCGCCTGCTGTACCTCGAAAACGTCGACGCGGATGTTGCGGTCAGCGTCGGAGACGTGGTTTTGACGAGCGGCCTTGGCGGAAGCTATACCCGAGGCCTGCTGATCGGT
>JAFXIM010000042.1 GCA_017533165.1 Eggerthellaceae bacterium | reverse complement strand
TGACTGCCGTTGATCCTAACAACGGTTTTGTACGTGCCATGGTCGGTGGCAAGGATTTCTACGCCAATCAATGGAACCTTGCTGCTCAGGCAAAGCGACAGCCAGGCTCTTCTTTCAAGACTTTTACTTTGGTAACCGCATTGGAGCAGGGTATTTCTCCCTCTACTCCCGTTAACTGCAGCTCTTGGCTTGAGATCGATGGTTATCGTGTCGAGAACTACGGTGGGGGAGAGTACGGTACGCGAAGCATTGCGAGTGCCTTTGCCGTTTCTTCCAATACCGGCTTCATTCGCATATGCGCAGCGGTAGGCCCTGAAAATGTTGTCGAGATGGCCCATCGCCTGGGCATTCAGTCTGAACTCGAACCCTTCCTGTCCGTCACGCTTGGTTCGGAAGAGGTGACTACTCTCGAAATGGCTGGCGCCTACGCTACTATCGCTAATGCGGGCGTCAGGCACGACACGGTAGTCATTGAGCAGGTGGTCGACCGCAAGGGCAATGTGATCATTGATCATACCGGTTCAGAAGGTGAGCAAGTCATCTCTCGAGAGGTTGCTCACGCTGCGATTGAGGTCATGAAGGGCGTTGTTAACGGCGGTACCGGTAGCCGCGCTCGTCTTGCCTGCGGACAGCCTGTTGCCGGCAAGACCGGTACTTCCGAAAACTCTAAGGATAGCTGGTTCGTGGGCATCACGCCGCAGCTATCAGTTGCAGTGTGGATAGGTGACCCCACCAACCAGCGAAGCGTGTATGGCCTGAATGGCGCTGCCGTTTACGGTGCTTTTATGAACAGGTGGATGGAAGGGCGCGAAATCGTCCAGTTCTTCGAAGCTGACGATCCTGAGTACACCAAGCGCTTCAGCAACACTGACCTTGACGTTCCGGGCATCAAGACATCCAAGGATCCCAATAAGGCTCCAAACATGATTGGCAGCACTTTCGAGAGCGTAAAGAGCATCCTTAGAGACTATAAGTACACCACTGAGGAAAAGTACGACGACAACGTAGAAGCGGGTACCATTATCAGCCAGCGTGTCGAGGGAAATAAGCTCGTGATCGTGGTTTCCAAGGGCAAGGATCCTGCTAAACAGGAGCAGGAGGAGCAGGAATCAACGACGCCTCCTTCCGGTGGTCAAACGGGCGACGGTAACGGCGATAATCAAGGCGGTAACAGTGGAAACCAGGGCGGTCAAACCGATGAAGAAGACGGTAACCAGGGTGGCGGATCTACCGATACTCCTGTAACGCCTCCACCGACTCAGGATCCGGAGTCTACCTCCAAAGTTGATGGTCAGGCTGATTTACAGAATGGGTAACACCTATGCCTAAGATTTGCAGAATCCTCTTTGTATGCCACGGCAACATCTGTCGATCTCCTATGGCAGAATTCGTCATGAAGGATCTTGCCTCAAGACACGGTCTCGGTGACTATTTCGAAATCGCCAGTGCAGCCACGAGTTCAGAGGAGTTGGGAAACCCCGTTCATCATGGGACTCGCACAAAACTTAAACAATACGGCATTGACTGCTCTGGCAAATATGCCCGCAAGTTAACCAAGCGCGACTACGCTGACTATGACCTGCTAATCGGCATGGATGAGGCTAACGTACGCAATATGAGGCGTATGTATGCCAACGATCCTGATGGAAAAGTGTTTAAGCTCCTTGAGTTTGCTGGATCGCAGAGAGATATTGCTGATCCTTGGTATACCGGCAACTTTGATGAGACCTACGATGATGTCTCCGACGGTTGCGTCGGCTTGCTTAGCTACCTCGGCTATTAGCGCTTTCGTCGGATTGACCAACAACAGATTATTAGCTGGCGTACAATATTCAGTTGTACTAATTGTTCCTTCTGCATTTGCCTAGGGGGCTTTCATGCTTATTGGCATTCCCAAGGAACCGCATGCGGGGCAGAAGCTTGTATCCGCTTCTCCTGACACGGTTTCCAAATTAATTAAGCTTGGCTATGACGTCTGCGTCGAATCAGGTGCAGGTACCGCCGCTAGCTACTATGACGATCAGTATGAGGCTGCGGGTGCTCAAATCGTTTCAAAGGATCAAGCGTGGGGTGCAGATATCATTACCTGCCTCGATACGCCTGGCGAAGCTGAGCTTGCTATGATCAAGCGTGGCGCCACCTTGCTTGCTCGTTTGAATCCGCGTGGCAACGCTGCCATTATCGAGACTTTCGAGTCTATGGGCGTTACGGCGATGGCCCTTGACATGGTACCCCGACTCTCTCGTGCTCAGTCTCTCGATGTTCGCTCATCCATGATGAATGTTGCTGGCTACCGTGCGGTTATTGAGGCTGCGAGCGCTTTCGGCCGCACCTTTGCCGGTCAGATCACCGCTGCAGGCAAGGTAAAGCCTGCCAACGTTTACATCATCGGCGTCGGTGTTGCGGGTCTTGCGGCAATTGGTCAAGCCGGTTCCATGGGCGCCCAGGTATTTGCAACCGACGTGCGCGCTGAAGTAGCAGATCAAGTTGAGTCCCTCGGCGGTACATTCGTAGAAATTCCCGTTAAGCAGCAGTCTTCGGACGGCTACGCGCGTGCACTTACCGACGAAGAGCAGGCTTTGGTTCTAAAGACCTATACGGAGCAGGCGGCAAAGTCCGACATCGTAATTACTACCGCTCAGGTTCCCGGACGCCCTGCTCCTCTTCTCATCACTGAGGAAGCCGTTGCGGGGATGAAGCCGGGCTCGGTTATCGTCGACATGGGCGCATCTGCGCTTGGCGGAAACTGCCCCCTGTCCAAGCCTGGCGAGGTGGTCGTAACAGATAACGGTGTTACCATCATTGGATATGACGATCTTCCGAGCCGTCTTCCCGGCCAATCCTCTCAGCTCTTCGGACAGAACATCGTCAATCTCATGAAGCTCGTCACCAAGGCCAAGGATGGCGTTCCGGTTTGGGATATGGATGACGAGGTTCTCCGTGGTATGACCGTGACTCTTGCCGGTCAGATCATGTGGCCGCCTCCTGCGGTTAGCGTTTCTGCCGCTCCTGCGGCAAAGACGAACGACAAAGCAGAAGAGACGCCGGTGGAAGGGGAGCAGAAGAAGGGCAGCGGCCTTTGGTGGAAGGCGCTCCTTGCCGCTTTAGCCGTCGTGCTCATTCTCGCAGCGCCGGCGTCGATGGCTAGCCACTTCATCGTGTTCATGCTTGCTGTTGTTGTGGGCTTCTATGTGATCACAGGTGTTTCGCATTCGCTGCATACGCCACTTATGTCAGTTACCAATGCAATTTCTGGAATCATAGTGGTTGGAGCGCTGCTGCAAATTGGCTCTGACAACCCTGTTGTCATGGCTCTTGCCTTTATAGCCGTTGCTATCGCCTCTATCAACGTCTTCGGTGGCTTCACCGTCACTCGTCGTATGCTTAAGATGTTCGAGAGGAGCAACGACTAATGGATATCCTAGCTTTGCTTACTCCTTTCCAGACGCTTGCCTACATTGCGGCAGCTCTGCTGTTCATCCTGGCTCTTGCTGGTCTTTCTAAACAGAAGTCCGCTGCTCAAGGCAATACTTTCGGTATCGTCGGCATGGCTTTGGCGCTAATTGCCACGGTGGCTATAGCTGTTGTCACAGACAGCCAGGGTGCTGGCGTGACGGCAATTCTCATGCTGATAGCTGTCCTTTTGGGCGGTGCCTTTGGCGTGTTCAAGGCTGTGCGTGTTCAGATGACAGGCATGCCTGAGCTTGTTGCCATGCTTCACTCTTTCGTAGGTGCTGCTGCGGTGCTCGTGGGTATCAACTCGTTTATGACCGACTCCGGTTCGGGAACTTACGAAAATGCCTTCCATATGGGTGAGGTCGGTCTCGCCGTATTCATTGGTGCAGTTACCCTGACTGGCTCTATCGTTGCCTACCTCAAGCTTTCCGCAAAGATCAGCGGCAAGCCTTTGACCTTGCCCGGCCGCAATGCGATCAATCTGACCATGCTCATTGCAATCATTGCTTGCATTGCGTGGTTTGTAACGACCATCGGAGTCGAGCAAGGCATTCTGCCCCTCGCCATTATCACGGTGATTTCTCTTGTGCTTGGTGCTCACTTGGTCCTCGCCATCGGTGGCGGCGACATGCCCGTCGTTGTTTCCATGCTCAACTCTTATTCGGGCTGGGCTGCTGCTATGGCTGGTTTCACGCTTGGTAATGATCTATTGATCATTACCGGTGCCCTCGTTGGTTCTTCCGGCGCCTACTTGAGCTACATCATGTGCCAGGGCATGAATCGTTCTTTCATTTCCGTTATCCTCGGCGGTTTTGGTGGAGACGCACCTGCTAAGTCGAGCGGGGAAGTCAAGGATTACGGTACCCATACCGAAACGAGCCCTGAGGAAGTTGCAGCGCTCCTTAAGGAGGCGAAGCGCGTCGTGGTTACACCGGGTTATGGCATGGCCGTGGCTCAAGCACAGTTCCCGGTTGCAGAGCTTACGCGAAAGCTCATTGCTCGTGGTATTGAAGTGCAGTTTGGTATTCATCCCGTTGCGGGACGTATGCCCGGTCATATGAATGTTTTGCTTGCAGAAGCCAAAGTTCCCTACGATAACGTCTTCGAAATGGATGAGATCAACGATGAATTCGGTGACGTAGACGTGGTTCTTGTTATCGGCGCGAATGACACGGTTAACCCTGCCGCCGAAACAGAGCCCGATTCTCCCATTGCAGGCATGCCTGTTTTACGCGTGTGGGAAGCTTCAAAGGTTATCGTTTCGAAGCGTAGCATGGGCAACGCTGGCTATTCTGGTGTGCAGAACCCCTTGTTCTTTAACGACAACACCGATATGCTTCTTGGCAATGCGAAAGATACGGTTGAGGCAATCAACGCAGCTCTATAAGTGACGCTGGAAATAGACTATACCCAATACCACTTGGCCTCGGCTTCGTTGGCTGCAGCTTCAAAGTTGCATTTGACGATACCGAGGTCAACTTGGTCATAGCCCTTGCTCGCCGCAGTGATGCTGACACCTTCGCCGTCCTCATACAAGGTAATCTTGAAGTGCTGATTGTTGACAGCTGTAGGTGCGAGCTGTGCTGCTTCAAAAGCGGTATAGAACCATTCAGGAGCAGCTTTGCATCTCATGTCAACAAGCTCTGCAAAGCTCTTCGTACGTCGCTCATGGCCCTGGGTTTTGCCGTAGCCGATAGCAATTGCTAGACGAAGCTTTTCGTTGGCGTTTCTTGTAGCCCTAGACTTCCTTCGAGACATAATGCCTGTCCAACAGGTGTTAAGGCCCATTTCCTGGGCAGCCAGTACCAGTTTTTGCCCCCAATAACCTATAGCCTCATCGTGTGAGTTATCGGAGACGACAAACGCAATATGGCTTTGAGCGCC
>JAFXIM010000041.1 GCA_017533165.1 Eggerthellaceae bacterium | reverse complement strand
CCCGTTCCCGGACCGTAGAATCCGTCATAAACACCTATGGCAAACGCGATTGTCAGCGAAAGCGCCAGCATGCGGTGTGCGGGGGGCAGGGCCTCGGGTGGTTCCATGCTTTTGGGGCGCATGATATAGGCGGCAGTCAAAGGTACGATGACGAGCATGATCCAGCGCAAGGCCTCGTCGCTGAAAGCGAGCGCCAGGTTTGCCCCGGCGGCAGATCCCGCAATGGCTACGCCCGCGCAGGGCAACGCCAAACGCCAATTCACGAAACCTTGCTTGATGAAGCGCCCCGTGGCCAAGGCGGTGCCCATACAGGCCATCATCTTGTTGGTGGCAACGGCAACGTGCGCGGGTACTCCCGCCATAAAGAAGGCGGGAAGCGATATCAGTCCGCCGCCGCCTGCGATGGCGTCTACGAAACCCGCTATCAGGGCGAGGGGGCACACAATGATGAAGGGGAGAAGGGTTTCCACGGTTGAAAAGGGCTGGCTTTCTATCTCGGCTTTGCTGCCGGACTATTGTATCTTTGCAAGCATCTCTTGCCTTGATGACCTCAGTTTGGTTCCTCTTGACCTGTTGAATGACACATCTGGATCTTTGTGCGAAAATTATAGGCGAGAAAACTAAGCATGTGAGGTAATTGGTAATGGCAGCGCAGTTCAAGGTTCGTGCCGCACAGGGTGCGAAGGTTGCATATTTGCAGCGGGAGCTGAATCTTCCCCGATTCATCGCGAGCACCCTCGTCGCTCGCGGCATCGAGGACTTGGATTCTGCGCACACCTTCCTCAACCCTTCCCTCGAGCGCGACTGGCTCAATCCTTACGACATTCCCGGCATGGCTGATGTTGCCGACGCTCTCGAAGAGGCCGTTCGCCGTCGCAGGCATGTGGTGGTTTTCGGCGATTTCGATCTCGATGGCATTTCGGCTACTACCGTCCTCACGCGTGGTCTGCGGGCGCTCGGAGGCAAGGCTACACCTTTCATCCCGCGCCGTTTCGATGAAGGCTACGGCATCACCGCTGCAGCGTATGAGCGCATCAAGCCGCTTGATCCCGAGCTTATCGTGACGGTTGACTGCGGCATTGCTTGCAGGCACGAGGTGTCGACCATTTTAGCCGACGGAATTGACGTTGCCATCACCGATCATCATGAGGCCGCCGACCTTGTGCCGCAGGGCGTTCCTGTGGCCGACCCCAAGATGGGAAAGGGTTGCGAAAGCTCCATTCTCGCGGGTGTTGGCGTTGCCCTCAAGTTGGTCCAGGTTTTGGGAAGTCGCATGGGCTACCCGCATCTTTGGCGCTCATACACTGACTTCGCCACCTTGGGAACGGTCGCTGACCTCATGCCCATGCGGGGGGAGAACCGTGCGCTTGTGGCGGATGGCCTGGAGAAGATGAACTCCAATCCGCGCCCCTGCATCGCCGCGCTCTTGGGAACTACCGGCGTTGCGGGCAAACCCTTGACGGCTACCAACTTGAGCTTCTCCCTGATCCCGCGCCTTAATGCTGCGGGCCGCATGGGAGATGCGCAGATCGCTCTCGATCTTTTGATGAGCGACAACTTCCCCGAAGCCTGCGCGCTTGCCGAGCGTCTTGAATCCGTGAATGACCAGCGTCGCGCCATTGAGGCGGAGCTTTCCGAAATAGCAAAGGATCAGGCTGCCCGCGTTTATCAAGGGCAACGCGCCTTGGTGGTGTCGGGCGAGGGCTGGCATGAGGGCGTGAAGGGCATTGTGGCAAGCCGCTTGGTTAACAGCTACGGGGTCCCCACGCTTTTATTCACCATCGACGGGGAAGAGGCCCGAGGCTCGGGCCGCAGCGTCGGCTCGGTCAACCTGTTTGCCGCCATTGAGTCAGTGGCAGACCTCACCACGCGCTTCGGCGGGCATGAGGCTGCGGTGGGCGTGACCCTTCCTACCAGCAACCTTTCTGAGTTCACGCGCCGCCTGTGCGCCTACATGGACGGCCTTCCCGATGATGACTTCCATCCCCTCATCGAGGTTGACACCTGCGTCGAGCTCGACGAACTTACCTTGGAAAACATCACCAAGCTTGAGGACCTGGCTCCCTTCGGCCAGGAAAACCCCGTGCCCTGTTTCCTCGCACGCAACGTCACTCTCACCAACGCACGTGCGGTTGGAACTGACAAGAATCATTTCGCCTGCACTTTGACTAACGGTCGCTGCTCGGTTGGCGGCATTATGTTTCACTGCTCTCAGATCGAAACCCTGCTCTACACCGACACCTTGGTCGATGCCGCCTTCTCGGTTCAGATCGACGAATGGCGCGGCCGCCGCACGGTGAAGGCTATGCTCGAAGACGTTAGCCCTGCGCGCATGTGCAATGCGCTCGAGGCATGCCTCGATCCGGAGGCATTGGCTCTGTTCTCGGGCCTATTCGCAGAAGGCGATGAAGCTTTGCTCACGCCGGGCGGACGCAAGACCGGCGGTCCCGAATGGTGTCGGGCGGCGCGCGATATTAATCGCCAGCGCTGGGCCATACTGGCCGCCCAGAACCCCGCAGCCCTTGAGGAGGCGGTTATCCGCGCGCTCATCGGGGGCTTCGAGCCCCATCCTTCGCAGCGCATGATCCTCGAGCGACTCAAGGCCGACCAGTCCACCCTCGCCGTCATGGCAACGGGTCGCGGAAAGTCGCTTACCTTCCAGGTGCACGCTGCTTGGCGCGCCCTCGTAAAAGGCCAGGCAAGCCTGTTCGTGTACCCCTTGCGCGCCCTCATCGCCGATCAGGCCTTCCGCATCTCTTCTACCTTAGAGGAGTTTGGCATCACCTGCGCCGTCATTACGGGCGAGAGCCTTCCTGAAGAGCGGGCAGAGGTGTACGAGAACTTGGCGAAGGGCACGCTTGACATCGTCATGACCACGCCCGAGTTTTTCTGCTATCACGTTTCGAGCTTCGCCGCTTGTGGTCGCATTGGCTTTGCCGTGGTTGACGAAGCCCACCATATCGGCATGTCCAAGGCGGGGCAGCGTCCCGCATACGTTGAGCTTGGGCGGGCTTTGGCGCGCCTGGGCAAACCCACTGTGCTTGCGGTGACGGCAACCGCCTCCGATGACGTGGCGCGTATCATTGATTCCTCGCTGCCGCTTGATGAGGGAGTATTCGACGAAACCTCGCGTGATAACCTCTACGTTGACGATCAGCGCAACATCAAGAATCGCGATGACTACCTGGCCTCTCTGGTTGCAACGGGCGAGAAGACGGTCATTTACGTCAATTCGCGCGAGCAGTCGGTGGCACTTGCACGCATACTGCGCAGGCGTGTTCCCCAGCTTGCGCCGCTTATCGGTTTCTACAATGCCGGCCTCACCAGGTTTGAGCGCAGTCGCATCGAGGAGCTGTTCCGCGTGGATGCGCTTACGGTGCTGGTGGCCACTTCGGCCTTCGGAGAGGGCATAGACATTCCCAACATCCGCCATGTGGTCCTGTACCACATGCCTTTCAACGAGATCGAATTCAACCAGATGAGCGGCCGTGCCGGGCGCGACGGCCTTCCTGCCGTGGTGCACTTGCTTTACGGTCGCGGTGACATAGCCATAAACGAACGCATTCTGTCTGATATGACGCCCGACCATGACGTCATGGCGCAGGTATACCGTCGCCTGCGCGCCCTGCAGCGCGCTAATCCAGGTGAGTTCTTCTGCCTGACGTCGATGGATCTGGCCACGCTTGCAAGTGATGACATGCACAAGGTGAGCCCCTCGTCCGCCGCCTGCGCCCTCGCTGTTTTCCAAGAGCTGGGCTTGATAGAAACACGTGTATCCTATAGCGCGGGACGGACCCTCTATTGGATTCGCGTCAACGAGCAGGCATCGCGCGTGGAGCTCTCTGACAGTATCCGCTATCGCGAGGGCCTCGACGAACGTGACGTGTTCAACGCGTTCAGGGATTGGGCCATGCGCTGCGATTCGCAGGGTTTGACCGTTCGCGTGTCTCGGCCGATCGTGCCGAGCAACTGGCGCCGTTGGTACTAGCGGCGTACGGCACATGATTGTTTCGCGGCAGCGGTATTGTCTGCTTGCTGCTGGTGGTCAGGTTTGCGTGATGGGGCAAAGTCAGTCGGGCATGAGCTTGCAAGCTTCGTCGAAAGGGCAGACCTGCGGGAAGGGAGGCGCTTGTGGGCGCTGAACGACATAAAAAGGAAGAGCTTCTCGGCGAAGCTATGCCGGGCGCATCGAACGGGCGCCCTGCGGAAGATATGCTCGGTCGCGCCTATGCGCCCGAGCGCTCCATGGCGGCAAATGCCAGGCGGGCGGAAAGCCGTGGGCCCAAAACCCCCGAAGAGCGCTTTGCCGAGCTCAAAGAGCTCACCGACGCCTATCTCGACGTTTCCGAGCGATCTATGCTCAAACGGGCCTTCGATTTTGCCTCGGCAGCTCATAAGGGCCAGTGCCGCAAGAGCGGCGAGCCCTTCATCATCCATCCCATCGAGGTGGCCATCATCCTCGCCGACCTTCGCATGGATGTTGAAACCCTGTGCGCTGCGCTTCTGCATGACACCGTAGAGGACACCGATATCACCTCCGCCGACGTTGAGAAGGTCTTCAACGCCCAGGTGCGCCAGCTGGTCGAAGGCGTTACCAAGATTACCCAGATCGAGGTGGAGAGCCTCTCGGATGAGCAGGCGGCCACTATTCGCAAGATGTTCGTCGCCATGAGCAAGGACATCCGCGTCATCGTCATCAAGCTTGCCGACCGCTTGCACAACATGCGCACCCTAGCCGCTCTGCGCGAAGATCGTCGTATCTTCAAATCGCGCGAAACGCTTGAGATCTATGCGCCCATTGCGCATCGTTTGGGCGTCAACTCCATCAAATGGGAGCTTGAGGACCTGTCCTTTTTCTACCTGGAGCCCAACAAGTACAAGCAGGTCTCGCGCATGGTCACCGACAGCCGTGCCGACCGTGAAAGCTACCTGGGCGATGTCATCGGCATCCTCCGCGGGGAAATGGAGAAGGTAGGCATTCAGGCGCAAATCATGGGCCGCCCGAAGCATCTGTACTCCATCTACCAGAAGATGTCCACCAAGGGCAAGGGCTTCTCCGAGATCTACGACCTCATCGCCGTGCGCATCATTGTGAAGTCCGTGCGCGATTGCTATTCCGCTCTCGGTGCCGTACACACGCTGTGGCATCCCATGCCGGGCCGCTTCAAGGACTACATCGCCATGCCCAAGTTCAACATGTACCAGTCGCTTCATACGACGGTCATGGGGCCGACGGGCCGTCCGCTCGAGGTGCAGATCCGTACTGAGGAAATGCATCAGAAGAGCGAATACGGCGTTGCCGCGCATTGGCGCTACAAAGAATCGGGCGGTAAGGGTTCGAACGACGAGCTCGACCAGCAGCTAGCTTGGCTTCGCCAGATGGTTGACTGGCAGGACGAGACGCAGGATTCGCGCGAGTTCCTCAAGTCGCTTAAGATGGATCTCGCGCCGTCCGAGGTCTTCGTGTTTACGCCGAAGGGCGAGGTCATGAACCTGCGTGCTGGATCTACTCCCGTTGATTTCGCCTATGCCATCCACACCGAGGTTGGCAACCATTGCGTTGGTGCGAAGGTTAACGGTTCCATCGTCCCCCTTACGTACGAGCTTCAGACGGGTGACCGCGTCGAGATCCTCACGCAGAAGAGCGCCGGTCCCTCGCGCGACTGGCTCAACATCGTGAAAACGCCTTCTGCTCGCAGCAAGATCAGGTCTTATTTCTCCAAGATCAGCCGATCCGACGATCTGCAATTTGGCAGGGACAAGCTCACGCGCGAAATGCGCAAGCACGGCCTGGGCATTTCGAGCGCGCAGTCCATGCGAGCCATGAAGCAGGTTGCCGAGCACATGGGCTTCCGGGATCCCGATGACATGCTGGTCAACATTGGCACGGGCAAGGAAAGCGCTCAGCACGTGGCCAACCGCTTGCTCAAGATCCTGGTCGACCGCGGCACCGAAGACGCGGAAAAGCCCAGCATAGGCATGGGGTCTGGCTCTACGGGCATCATGCCTCCCATGCTCACCAGTGTGAAGCGTCCCAAGAAGCACGAAACGCATTCCTCGAACGGCGTGGTGGTGAAGGGTATCGACGACGTTCTCGTGCGCCTGTCGAAGTGCTGCAACCCCGTACCTGGAGACGAGATTCTCGGTTTCGTAACGCGCGGCCGCGGCGTTTCGGTTCATCGCGCCGACTGCCCGAACGCCGTCGAACTGAAGAAGGAGCCCGAGCGTCTCATCAATGTCTCTTGGGAGGGCAAGCAGTCCAAGGCGTCGTCATATCAGGTGGAGATCTATATTGAATCCCTCGATCGCTTGAACCTTCTCCTTGACGTTACGAGCGTTTTATCTGAGGCGGGCGCAAACGTCATGTCCTGCTCGCTTACCACGCATCGTGACGGCGTGGTTGAAATGCGATTCCTTATTCAGGTGTCCGATCTTTCCGCCATCGAGCGCACGCTCAAGCGCCTCGCTGAGGTGGAAAACGTGTTTGAGGCGCGTCGTATGGTTCCCGGTCAGGCGGGTCATGCGAAACGCTTGAAGTAAGAAGCACAACGCTTAAGAAGGCTCAGGGAAAGGAACCCCATGGCAACTGATCTGTACGAAGTGCAGGGTCTGTGCGTCGACGTGACCTATTTGGTGCTCGGTGCACTCGAGAATAACACCTACATCATCTCCGACGGGGAAGGAGTGATGGTGGTCGACCCCTCCTGCGAAGTGGACCGCATTCTGCTCGCCCTCGAGGGCAAAACGCCTGACGCCATCGTGCTCACTCATCACCATTATGATCACATGGGTGCCGCTCGTGCGTTGCGCGAGGCTACGGGTGCGAAGGTGATCGCCTCCGAAGCCGATGCCCCCTTCGTCGAGACACCTAAGTCGGACTTCATGAAGACCGCCGACCCCTGCCCGGTTGACCTTCGCGTTAGCAACGGAGACGTGGTCAAGGTGGGCAAGATGGAGTGGAAGATCATGTCCACTCCGGGTCATACGCCGGGAAGCATGTGCCTGTTCCTCATTCCGCAGTTCGGCAATCACCCGCAAGGGCTTCCCGTACTCATCACGGGAGACACCCTGTTCGCCGGTACTGTCGGTCGCACCGATTTCGAGGGCGGCAGCATGGAGCAGATGACAGCGTCTGTGAAGAAACTCGCCTACCTTCCCGATGACGTGGCCGTTTTGCCCGGCCACAACAGCCTCACCACCATCGGAGCGGAAAGAAAGCGCGTTTTCGCGCGTTTTGGAGCCGAGTAGGGGTTCCGTTCGCCCCATTACGGCCTGTGCCCACCATGGGGTGCGCTACACTCTGGTATCGGCAGTTATGTTTACAAGTCCGCAGTGCGGACGGCATGCGTGAAGGAGCATGAACCATGGCCAAGCAGAAGAAGTTCGACTACTTTGAGGCGTACGCTCAGCTTACTGAGCTTGCTGTTAAGGAAGCCGACATCCTGATCAACGCTTTTGAGAACTATACGGTTGCAGCTGACCTTCCGCCTATTCTCGAGCAGGTTCACGAGATCGAGCATCAGGGTGACATGCTCAATCACGCCATCTTCCAGAGCGTTGCAACCGACTTCATGCCGCCCATCGATCGCGAGGATATCGTCGAGCTCGCCCATGACCTTGACAACATTCTCGACTCCATCGAGGACGTTCTGCAGCATATGTACATGTACGACGTACGCACTATGCCCGAATACGCCCATGAACTCGTCGCACTCATCAAGAAGAGCTGCGAGGGCCTCAACGGCGCCATGGAGGACTTCAAGAACTTCAAGAAGACCAAGGACTTCCGCAAGCACATCGTTGACGTCAACGACTACGAGGAAGCCGCCGATCGCGTGTACCTCAACGCCATGCGTCACCTTCACGTTGAAGACAACGAAGATCCCATGCACGTTCTCGTATGGTCTCGCACCTACGCTCGCATGGAGCGCTGCGTAGACGCCTGCGAGCACGCAGCCGACGTCATGGCTACCGTTGTTCTCAAGAATCTCTAATGTTGCGGCCGTGCTGACGCAACGGCCGCCAACTCGATGCTGCGAAGGGCCCCGGCACCTCCATCGAGCGCTTTTGCACTTGCCTTCGCCTACCGAAGTAGGCTCAGCCGTGCAACGCGCCCGCTGCAGGCACCGGGGCCCTTCTCGCTGTCTGACTACGCCAACCTGTGGCCTAATATCGCGGTTGCGACAAGCCGACCTGTGGCATATCGCGGCTGCAGCAAGCCAAGCTGCGGCGAAAACATGGGTCGCGGTAATGCGACTGCGGCACTACTCTACCTTGATGATCACGGCGCTATAGGTTTCTCCGGCGAAGTTGCGGCCGCGGGTGAGCGTGCGCGCTGCCTCTAGGTCGAAGGAGGGGGCATCGAAGGCGAGGATTCCCTCGAAGGCCAGCTGCCGAGCTTCGTCGTAGAGATCCCAGAAGCTTGTAGTGGAAACCTCTCCTGTCAGGGGATTTTCCCAGGGCAGGTGCTCGTGATTGTCGAAGTCGCTTTCAAGGAGCTCTTCGTTGCGATGGCTCATGGCACGCAGGAAGGAATGCCTGCGTACGAGGGTTTCGAGTGAGCCTATGAGCTGGCGCTTGATACCGCGTGGCGAGTAGAAGACGCGGCCCTGCACGGTGCGCATGTGCTTGAGCGATGCCCTGAAGGAATTTGCGGGTATGGGCCAGCCAAACACCGAGTCGGCGACGTGCACATACATCTTCGAGATGATGTCGAGCACTTGGTCGCTTGCGCGCAGCACTTGAGTTGCCGGGTTGAACTGACGAGCCGTGGTCTGCAGCTTCACGGTGAGCATCATTTCGTCGAGCTCGCTTTCGATCACGGCGTGGACTTCGCTGTGATCCTCCCGATCGAGTCCTTCGATGCCCGCATCGCAGATGGCGTGCTCGTAGGAGTAGACCAGAGGATGAACAGTGCGGTCAAGCAGGTAGTGGCACAGGAAGCCAAGCGCATAGGCGCGGCCAATGGCGCGCTCGCCTTCGCCCAATAACGAAACCGCGCGTTTCATGGCGAGCATGAGCTCGGGGGTTTGCTCGCGATGCATGCGGCTGCCAAGGCCGTGGGCCTGCCTGAGCAGAGGGTCGACATGCGCGTAAAACAGGGGATCGGGTCCTTGGTTGCCGAGCAGGAAGGCGTGGTATTCGTCGCGGGAGCCGCCGATGGTGGAATAGAGGGCGTCGTATACGTCGCCGCCGAATAGATCATGGGTGATAAGCGAAGGCATGGTGTCTCCTTTGCCGTTTTCCGTGGGGCTTCGTCGTATAATGTCTGAGTTTGCTATGAGTATTGTACCCGCGAAGCATGAGGTGAGGCAGTGGGCCGCATGAAGTTCACAAAGCAGGAGAAAAGCTGGATCTTGTATGACGTCGGCAATTCGGCCTTCGTCATGCTGTGCTCGACCTTGATCCCCATTTACTTTGCCACGCTTGCGGAGCCGGGTTCCTCCGTTGTGGTTGCCTGGGGCTATGCCGAAACGGTCGCTTCTCTGATCGTGGCACTGCTCATGCCCATTTTGGGTAGCTTGGCTGACCTTAAGGGCAACAAGAAGAAGTTCTTCATCGGCTTTGCTGGCACGGGCGCCGTCGCCTGCGCGGCTCTGGGCGTTCCCTCGCATGCTTTCGTGTTCTTGACGATCTATGTCATCGCATCCATTGCGCTTAACGCCTCCATGGTGTTTTGCGATGGCCTGCTGATTGACGTTACCACCGACGACAGGCTTGATACGGTTTCCTCTCACGGTTTTGCCTGGGGTTATATCGGTTCTTGCGTCCCCTTCATCGCCTGCCTCGGCGTGGTGCTCGGCGGTGGAGCTATTGGCATCGACCAGATCACCGGCATGAAGATCGCCTTTATCATTACTGCTGTGTGGTGGCTTGCTTTCACGCTGCCCCTGTTCCGCAACGCCGAGCAGACTCACTACAAGGAGCGCGAGCCGCATCTGGTTCGCAGCACCTTCGCTGGTCTTCTGGGCACGCTTAAGTCCATAGCCGCTGATCGTCGCATGCTCATGTTCATGCTGGCGTTCTTCTTTTACATCGACGGCGTGCACACCATCATCAAGATGGCCACGAGCTTTGGTACCGATTTGGGTATTGACTCTACCCAGCTTGTGCTCGCGCTGCTGTTCACCCAGTTTGTAGCCTTCCCGTCGGCTATTGCCTACGGGCGCCTTGCCGGGCGCTTTGGCGCGCGCAAGATGCTGCTCATTGCAATTGCAGCCTATTTCCTCATTGCGCTGTTTGCGGCTCTTTGCCTTGATACGGCTGCCGAATTTTGGTTCCTCGCTTTTTGCGTCGGCTTGTTCCAGGGTGGCGTTCAGGCTCTCTCCCGATCGGAGTTTGGTCGACTGGTTCCGAAGGAGCGTGCTAACGAATACTTCGGCTTCTTCGACATCTTCGGTAAGTATGCTGCCGTCATGGGCACCTTCCTGATGAGTGTATTCACGCAGCTTACGGGAAACGCCTCCATCGGCGTGCTTTCCATCGCGTCCCTATTCATCATTGGCTTCGTGCTGCTGTGGAAGATGCCGCAGGATTAGAGGCCTTCAATTTATCGCGCAAAAAAGGAGCTCGAATAAGTTTCGAGCTCCTTTTGGTTTGAGGGGTGAGTTGAGGCGCTTGCCCCTTCCCATTGCCCTTACGGACGTGGGCGCGTATCTCCCTTGCGTCGCCCTTACGGACGCAGGCCCATGCCGCCTTCGAGGGTAAGGGTCTCGCCGGAGAGGTACAGGAAGTCAGGGGAGGCCAGCTGAACCACTACGCGGCCGATTTCCTTCTCGACGTCGCCGTAGTGGCCCATCGGGGGCATCTTCACGTTAGCCTCGAAGGCCTCGGGGTAGGCGTCCTTGAAGTTCTCAAGCGCTGCAGTCCAGGCGATGGGGCAGACGACGTTGACGTTGATGCCATCCGGGCCCCACTCGGTTGCTGCAACGCGGGACATGCCGCGGATGCCTTCCTTGGCGGCTGCGTATGCGCACTGGCCGTAGTTGCCGAAGAGGCCTGCGCCGGATGCGAAGTTGATGACGGAACCCTTGGTCTCTTTCAGGTGCGGGTAGCAAGCCTGCATGTAGTAGAAGGTTGCGTAGAGGCCGGAGTACATGGCGAGGTCGAACTGCTCGGTGGTGTGGTCGGCCAGGGTGACGCCGGAAGCGGAAGCCTGAGCGTTGTTGACCAGGACGTCGATGCGGCCGAACTTCTCGATGGTCTGGTCGATGACGCTCTGAACCACGCTTGCGTTGTCTGCGCCAGCGTTGACGTCAGCCTGAACGATGAGGACCTCAATGCCGTGCTCGCCTTCCAGCTTCTCCTTCGCAGCCTCGAGCTTGGCCATGTTGCGGCCAGTGATGACGAGGTTGCAGCCCTCCTTGGCGTATGCCGTGGCAATGCCGAAGCCGATGGAGCCTGCGGAACCGTCCTTCAGTGCGGCGAAACCAGCACCGGTGATGATTGCGGTCTTGCCCTTAAGAAAACCCATGATGTCCTCCTAGCGTATTGAATCGCGTTAGGTGTAGCGAATTGACAATTCATTCATGTGTGCATTCTACGAATTAACGTGTTTCGGTTTTGTGACATCCTCTAATGATGGCAGCAATACAGGGCGAACGGTACGAAAGGGGAGGGAAGGTTTTGAGTTTGAGTGCGATGCATTCCTGCCTCAAGGAGCCCGATTCCCCTTGAAAAAAGAAAAAGTTCCCCGATCAGCAATGTTGCCATTGTGGATTAGTTGATGTGGTCTAACGAATACTTGACAAGCGTGATAAAATATCGAACTGTTATTTGTCTGCGTCACCCAAGATAGGATTTTTCAGAATGGATTTGGCTAAGCAAGCAAAGATCGTAGATTCCATTCATGACACGCTGAACGACTTTGTCGGTCAGCGCTTGAAGGTTCGTGCCAATATGGGCCGTTCTAAGATCGTCGAGAGCGAAGGTGTTCTCACCCAGGTTCATCCCCAGCTGTTCATCATGGAAGTCGACCGCAAGCGTGGTCGTACTGCTCGTCAGTCCTACCAGTACGTTGACGTGCTGACCGGTATGGTCGAGCTTTCCCAGAACGGCGAGCCCCTGTTTGCTCCCTTCATCGAGGAAGACTCCATGGAAGAGGGCTTTGCTCCCCTCGAGGATTCCGAAACGGAGCGGGTGCTTTCCTAAGGCGTGAGCGCTTCGTAGGATAAGGCACCAGCGCCTCGGTTCTCGCGAGCCGAGGCGCTTTTCTTTGCTGTTTTCCCCTCGCTTACGTTCGATCCCTGTGAGATTTTCGGCAATGAAAAAAGGGCCGCGTGTTGCGACCCTTGCATTTCATGGTGGAGCATAGGGGGATCGAACCCCTGGCCTCGGCATTGCGAACGCCGCGCTCTCCCAGCTGAGCTAATGCCCCATGAGAT
>JAFXIM010000040.1 GCA_017533165.1 Eggerthellaceae bacterium | reverse complement strand
TTACTCGACGATTTTGCAGTCACGAAGGGTAGCTACGCCGCCAACGAAGACATCAGTGGGGCGACCCTTAAGCTGTGCGCCGATAAATCCGGAGTTCTTAGCCATCGAATAGAAGTCGCTCGCTTCGACTGTCCATTCAAGCTCAGGATCAAACACCGTAAGATCAGCGAGGCTACCAGGTGCGAGCAAAACTTTCTCCTGACGCAGGATCTCGCGAGGCTTGACGCACATAAGTTCGACCAGACGGCCGTAATCAATGATACCTCTGTCAACGAGATGCGTAAGCATGAGCGCAAGCGAGGTCTCAAGGCCGATCATGCCGAAGGGGGCGAGTTCGAATTCGCGATCCTTCTCCCACTCGGTATGCGGAGCGTGGTCGGTGACTATCGCATCAACGGAGCCGTCGATAACACCCTGAATGAGAGCTGCGGCATCCTCAGCGGTACGCAGCGGCGGATTGACCTTCAAAGAGGTGTTGTAGTCGTCTCCGATGGCATCCTCAGTGAGGAACAGGTGGTGCGGGGTCACCTCACAAGTCACGGGCAGACCCTCAGCTTTGGCCTCCCTGACCATGTCAAGCGCTCGCTTGGTGGTGAGATGCTGAATATGGAGCGGACAGCCCGTCAAACGACACAGCATGATGTCTCGAATGATCTCAAGCTCCTCACCCTCTGCGGGCCAGCCCAGAAGACCAAGACGCGTACTTGCCACGCCTTCGTTAACCTGACCTGCGCCAACAAGCTCATCATCCTGGCAATGGGGCATAACGACCAGGTCAAACTGGGAGGCGTACTCCATAACACGGCGCATCATGCCGCTGTCCTTGATGCCACGGCCATCATCGGTAAACGCACAGCAGCCATGCGCCTTCATATCGCCCATTTCGGCGAGGGTGTCGCCGCCAAGGCCCTTGGTGCAAGCACCAGAAACGAGAACGCGGCACTTTCCCACTGCTTCGGCTCGCGCCTTGATGTATTCAACAGCAAGGGAGTCGTCTACGATGGGATTGGTGTTGGGCATAGCGCACACTGCGGTAAATCCGCCGTGAGCCGCAGCTCGCGTACCACTTGCAATATCTTCCTTCAATTCGAATCCGGGCTCGCGAAGATGAACGTGGATATCCACCATACCCGGGATGAGAACCTTTCCCGAAAGGTCGATGGCTTCAACCCCTTCGACTTCAAGGCCAGGGCCCACTTGAGAAATATAGCCATCGGAAATGGCGATATCTGCCACCTGATCGAGATCAAGCTGGGGGTCGATCAGACGAGCGTTCTTAAGCACGAGATTCATCGTCAGCACCTCCAAGGAGAAGATAGAGAACGGCCATGCGAACCAGCACGCCAGCATACACCTGATCGAGGATGACCGAGCGAGTGGGATGGTCGGCCATGTAGCTGTCAAGTTCAACACCACGGTTTATGGGTCCCGGGTGGCAAATGAGGGCGTCAGGCTTCATGAGAGCATCACGCTCTTTCGTGAGGCCGTAAAGCATGCTGTACTCACGCAAGCTGGGATAGGGTGCGCCTTCAAGTCTCTCGCGCTGAATACGAAGCATGTAGACAACGTCGAGCTGAGGCAGAACCTCATCGAGATGGCTCGAGACGTGGTCGGCACCCAATATGTCAGGACGAGCGGGAAGCAAGGTGGGCGGCGCGATGACCGTCACCTCTGCTCCCATGGTCTTGAGTGCGGGGATGAGCGAGCCGCAAACGCGGGAGTGGCCAATGTCTCCAACGATACCGACATGCAGGCCCTCGATGGTCCCCTTCTCCTCCCAGATCGTGTAAAGATCGAGGAGCGCCTGGGTGGGATGCTGGTGCTTTCCGTCTCCTGCATCAATGACGTGAACACCGGAAATGTCAGCGATCTTGCGAGGGACGCCTGCGTGCTTGTCGCGAACGACGATGGCGTCGACCTTGTAGGAGCAAAGCGTCTTGACCGTGTCGGTCAGGCTCTCACCTTTAGTCGTAGAGGTGCTTGAACCACCAAAGTTCAGCGTGTCGGCAGACAAACGCTTCTCCGCTATCTCAAAGGAAGAACGGGTTCGGGTGGAAGGCTCGTTAAACATATTGACGACGGTAAAGCCCTTCAAGGTGGGAACCTTCTTGATGCGACGCTCGTTCACATGCTTGAAGTTTCGAGCGGTCTCGAGAATGGTCATGATATCTTCAGCGGAATACTCGCGAATATCGATGAGATGCTTATGAGCAAATGCCATTAGCGATCACCTCCGTCTTTGGAAATTGGCGCAGAGCCAACGCGAGAGCCGGGCGAAAGCTCAAGGATTTCAACAGCTGTACGGTCGTCGATCGGCTCGAGGAACAATCGAACGCTTTCGTTAGAAGAGGAAGGTACGTTCTTGCCGACAAAATCTGCGCGAATTGGAAGCTTCCTGTGACCGCGGTCAACGAGAACGGCGAGCTGAACAGCTTCAGGGCGGCCAATGTCCATAAGGGCATCAAGCGCGGCGCGAATTGTTCGGCCGGAATACAAGACGTCATCAACCAAGACGATGGTCCTGCCTTCGATCTTAAAGGGAATGGAGGTTGAGTGAACCTCGGGGCTCAGGTAGGTCAGGTAGTCATCCCTGTAAAAGCTGATATCGAGCTTTCCAAGGGGAACCCTGATACCTTCGATCTCCTCGATCTTGTCGACGAGAAGCTTAGCGAGGACATCGCCTCGCGTAACGATGCCAACCAGGGCAATGTTTTCTGCACCCTTGTTGGCCTCGAGGATTTGGTGAGCGATACGCGTAAGGGAACGCTCCACCTCGCTCGCGTTCATGCAAACGCTTTTAACTACGCCAGCTTCGGACATGCACACTCCTTTCACGAGTAGAGCACGTACAGCTTGACCACGTATTACCCTTACGGGAAGCTACGTTTATCCGTCAAGGACCCGTGGCAGACGAATTGACATCTACACATAAAAATAGGCCTTGACTGACAAAGGCCCACGTAATGGCCCTGAAACACAGGGCATTTATGTCACCTTGTCGGTCTCTCTGTACCGCATTTAAAGGACTGATATGACTATAGCGGAAAATAAGCCCCCGCAAAAGGCTGCGAGGGCTTAAACATGTTAAGTGTTTGCAAACGGCGCAAAATGCCGCATGAATCTACGCCGAAGGACAGAGCTAAGATAGGGATATAAGCCTATCCTGTGCGGCCCCAACAAAGGCAAGCTTGTTTCCGTGCGCCACGATGAACTCAAGACACTCAACCTCTCGCGCTGTATCCCCGGCTCGATAGTGAATCTGAGCTTCCTCCCAAGCCTGCTCAACGCGGATACGCAAGGGAAGCGATTCATTGGTGCGGGATGAGGAATAGTAGCGAACGAGCTTCGCGTCGTCCCGCTCGGCTAAAGCGGTGCAAATAACGAGCTGGTTTTGGAGGTAGCTTTCGTACGCAAAACCGTCCTTCACCGCAACACCTGTGTCCAGAAGCTCGATTCCCTTCTGAATGATGGGAACGGTGTCCGACGAGCCAAGAAGCTTGCGCGCCAAGGGAACAAGGTTGACGACAATCTTAGCCTGCTGCTCAACATCAGACGCCTCCCTGATGCTGTCGTACATATCCTGCTCGATTTTTTGAGCCTGCTGCACCTGACCCAAATCAAGAAGAGCCTGTGCGTAATAGGACATGTACCATGAGCTGGTGCTGTCATAAGGAGCTTGCATTCCGTTGACGTACAGCTGCGACTGCTCAACAAAGGCACCCGGATCACATGACTCGTTGTAAATGTCAAGCAAAGTGTCGACGTCCACAGTTGACTTACGCTTGAAGTACAGCAGCGCAATAAGCGTTGTGCCGACAAATAATAGCAGCGATACGATCAAGCCAGGCAAAGTGCCAGCCATCGGAAGACCGGTAACTGCCGAGTAAATGCTTTGGACGACAGCGGTGAGCACCAAAGCCGCGCCGCTCGCGTACACGAAATATTTGCCATTGAACGCAATCCTGACTATCCCTCGATGCCATCCTTGTTTCTGATCAGCTTTCTCTTGATCTTACCACCGATGGTCTTAGGCAGCTCGTCGACAAATTCGACAATGCGCGGATACTTATAGGGAGCCGTGGTCTTTTTGACATGCGTCTGCAACTCCTTGATAAGCTCAGCGGAAGGCTCGTAACCGCGTGCCAGTACAATAGTGGCCTTAACCACCTTGCCGCGCACCGGATCAGGGGCAGCGGTAACCGCACATTCGACAACTGCAGGATGCTCGATGAGCGCGCTTTCAACCTCGAAGGGACCGATGCGATATCCCGAGCATTTGATAACGTCGTCATTGCGTCCAACGAAGAAGCAGTATCCATCGCTGTCGCGCCAGGCCATGTCATGCAAGTTGTAATATGAGCCGCCAACGGCCTCCTTTGTGCGCGCCTCATCCTGATAATATCCTACGAACAGACCCGGCGGATAAGCTTCCTTCAGGCGGGTAACGCAAATTGCACCCTCTTCGCCGTCTTCAACCTCGTTACCATCATCATCGAGAAGAGCAATGTTGAGCAAGGGGGAAGGCTTTCCCATGGAACCCGGTTTAGGATCCACCCACGGGAAAGTTGCCAAGAGAACAGGTCCTTCGGTTTGACCAAAACCTTCGCGTATCTTCTTTCCCGTCAGGCGCTCCCACGCAAGCGTGACTTCCGCGTTCAAAGGTTCGCCCGCAGTCGCAAAGTTCTGCACGCTGGAAAGGTCGAATGCCGACACATCCTCCTGAAGCATGAAGCGATACATGGTGGGAGGTGCGCAGAACGTAGTGAGCTTGTAATCCTGGATCTTCTGAAGAAGCTTCAGGGGCACGAACTTATCCATGTCGTAAGCGAAGATGGTTGCGCCGCATATCCACTGGCCATAGATCTTGCCCCAGCCGAACTTGGCCCAACCAGAATCGGTGACGCTCATGTGCAATGCGTTTTCGCGAACCTGCTGCCAGTACTTTGCAGTAAGAATGTGACCAAGAGGGTGAGCGAAGTTATGGCACACGGCCTTAGCGTTGCCCGTGGTGCCACTGGTAAAGTAGATCAGCATTATGTCACGAGAACTCGTGGCAGCATCACCCGTGGGGCGAACCCACTGATCAGACTCGGCCGCCACGATTTCATCGAAGCTGATCCAACCCTCACGGCTGCCTGCAACAATCACGTGATTTACTATAGAAGGCGACTCGGGAAGCGCCTGCTCCACCTGGTCAAGAACGTATTCGTCGTTAACGCAGACAATCATCTTAACTTGAGCGCCGTTTGCGCGGTAAACGATATCCTTTTTCGTCAGCTGCAAGGACGCGGGAATAACCGTTGCACCGATTTTGCAAAGGGCAGTTGCAATGGCCCAATACTCCCAGCGCCTGCGCAGAATGCACATGACAACATCACCCTTGCCTATACCCTTCTTCGCTAAGGCGTTGGCGATCTTGTTGGAAATCAGGGAAATGTCGGTGAAGGTGAATACGCGCTCTTCCCCCGCGTCATTGCACCATACGAGCGCCTTCTTTTCGGGTTCGACAGCCGCCCACTCATCTACGACCTCATAACCAAAGTTAAAATCGGCGGGAACGTTGATACGAAAGTTCTCATAGAAATCCTCATAAGAATCGAAGTCGATTCGCGGGCAGTATTTCCTAAGAAGATGGTCCATGGATCTAACTAATTCCTTACTCTGCAATGATGGTGATGAACTTGGCAGGAACATCCCCACCGCAACGCTGCCCATGAGGATACATGGGATTGAAATAAATGCTGTCTCCTGCGTTAAGCACGAACTCCTTATCACCGAAGGTCACGACAACCGTGCCTTCGACGACCACGTTAAACTCCTGACCCGTATGGGTGACAAGCTTTGCGGGTTCGTCGGACGGATCAAGAACAACGAGAAGCGGTTGCATGATCTTACCCTGCATACGCCAAGCAAGATCCTCGTAATAGTAGCCGGGATAACGATCGACTTCCTTGCCCTTGCCAGACCTGACAACCTGATAGGTGTCGAGCTTTGCTGCAGTTCCGGTAAGGATCTCGGTAAACTCAACGCCAAAGGTCTTAGCCATATGGTAAATAGCAGAAATCGGCACGTCAGCACCAGTGCTTTCCCATTTCTGGTAAGTCTCAAGGCTAACGCCAAGCTCGCAAGCCATATCCTCCTGAGTAACGTCACAAGCCTCGCGTAACCCTTCGATGCGAAGGCCGATCTCCCTCATCTCGTCCATCTTATCTAAGCCTCCATTCCCAGCTTGATGGCAGCGCGGTTTTTATCGATCATAGCCGCACGCTTCGGCGGGATGCACTTGACGATGGCTGCATCAAGGCTTTCCTCGGAGCAGAAAGGCTCTTCCGCAAACAGACGTCCAAGCAAAACGATGTTTGCCAAGCCCTTAAGTCCGGCATCCTCGGCGATCTTTGTCGCAGGAATGCCAATGACACGTATGTCGTCGCGCTCTTTGAGTTCAGCGACCATCGAAGTGTCAGCAACGATGATGCCGCCGGGTTTTACAGTGTCAACGAATCTATCGAATGAAGGCTGATTCATGGCGATAACCGCATCGGGTTCTGTCACGAGCGGGCTTCCGATCAGAGAATCGGAAACGGTCACAGAGCAATTTGCCGTGCCGCCACGCATCTCAGGGCCGTACGACGGGAACCAGGAAACCTCGCGGCCTTCAACAAGGCCCGCATAGGCAACGACCTTACCGGAAAACAGGGTGCCCTGACCACCGAAGCCAGCAAATACCGCCTGCATATCCTTAGACATATCGGGCCTCCTATTCCGCAGCCTTAGGCTGAGCGATCGGACAATCGGCAGCACGCACAAGCGCCGCCTCGGCAACGTTTTCATAGCCTTCGGCAACTACGTCCTTGTATACGCCGAGCGGATAGTACGGGAGCATGTTTTCACGCATCCACTCGAAAGCGCCCTGCGGAGTCGTTCCCCAATTGGTCGGGCAAGTGGAAACCACTTCGACCAGGGAATAACCGCGGCAGGCAATCTGAGTTTCGAAAGCCTTCTTGATGGCCTTCTTGGCCTTACGTACGCTTGCTGGCTTATCAACGGTGACGCGCTCGATGTAAGCAACGCCGTCAAGGGTTGAGAGAAGCTCACTTACACGAACAGGATAGCCGGCCGTATCGACGTCGCGACCATAGGGGGAAGTCTGAGTGACCTGATTTGGAAGCGAAGTAGGCGCCATCTGACCACCGGTCATGCCATAAATTGCATTGTTGATGAAAATAACGGTGATGTTTTCACCACGAGTCGCCGCATGAACGGTCTCGGCCATGCCGATGGAGGCCAAGTCGCCGTCACCCTGGTATGCGAAAACGACGTTGTTGGGATGAACACGCTTAACACCCGTTGCGACAGCCGGCGCACGACCATGTGCCGCTTCGATCATGTCGCAATTAAAGAAGTCATAGGCCATAACAGCACAACCAACAGGTACAATACCCACGGTATCTCCCTCAACTCCGAGTTCGTCTAAAACCTCTGCCACAAGACGAATAACGATGCCGTGAGGGCAACCCGGGCAATAATTGGTGACGACGGGAGCGAGTGCGTGAGGACGCTCGTAGACGATCTTTTCTGCAGCAGCTTCAGTCATGCTACTCACCTTCCCCTTCGTTCAACTCAATGATCTTGGCAAGGACCTCTGCCGGCGTTGGAATCACACCACCGGTACGTCCGTAAAAGTCAACGGGAGCTGCCCCCTTAGCGGCAAGTCGAACATCGTCAACCATCTGCCCCATATTCATCTCGACAACGAGAAGCGATTTCGCGGACTCAGCTGCAGCATAGACAGCCTGCTCGGGGAAAGGCCACAGGGTAACAGGGCGCAAAAGGCCAGCCTTGATACCCTGCTCACGCGCGGCATTCACAGCGGAGCGAGCCACGCGGGCCGAAGCGCCGAAAGCAACGACGACGACATCAGCATCTTCGACCAGATAGCTTTCGCAACGCTGCTCATTTGCTTTGATCTCGGCATATCGCTCATAACGTTCGATATTAAGCTTCTCAAGCTTGTCAGCCGTGAGATAAAGAGAGTTAGCAATGTTATGTTCGCGCTGATGCTTGTGACCCGAAGTCGCCCAGGGCTTCTCGGGGAGACTCGAAAGATCACGCTGCTCGGGAAGAGCGACAGGCTCCATCATCTGGCCGAGCAGGCCATCACCTAGAATCATGACGGGCATGCGGTACTTGTCAGCGATGTCAAAGGCTTCGTAAGCGCAATCGGCCATTTCCTGAACAGTTGAAGGCGCAAGGACGAAGACCTGGAAGTCACCATGGCCGGTTGCACGCGTTGCCTGCCAATAATCGGACTGAGAGGGCTGGATGCCACCGAGACCCGGGCCACCACGTTGAATGTTAATGATTACACCCGGAAGGTCAGTGCCGGCCATGTAGGAAATGCCTTCGCTCTTAAGCGAGATTCCCGGCGAAGAGGACGAGGTCATAACGCGCGCACCGGCAGCGGAGGCGCCATAGACCATGTTAATGGCGGCAACTTCAGACTCGGCCTGCAGATAGGTGCCGCCCACCTGGGGAAGTCGCTTGGACATGTAAGCAGCAACTTCAGTCTGAGGAGTAATGGGATAACCGAAGAAGAATCGGCATCCTGCTCGCAACGCTGCCTCAGCAAGAGCCTCGTTGCCCTTCATGAGTACTTTCTCAGCCATGCTTACCTCCAAACCGTGATAGCGACATCTGGGCACATGGTTGCGCAGTTGGCACACCCTGTGCACTTGGCCTGGTCAATGCAGTGAGCGGGATGGTAGCCCTTCGGCGTGATGCGTTCGGGGTCGAGCTCGATGATATGACGCGGGCAAGCATCAACGCAAAGGCCGCAGCCCTTGCAGAAGCCTTCGTCAACGGCGATTCTTGCCATGAAGCACCTCTCTCATAAGTATTTCCAATACGCATGCGACCGCGCAGTCGCATTACGCGAGTTCCTTAAAACTATTCCCAAGGGGAACGAACGAGCATCCTAACAGGATAACGTTTTTCATCCTCAAAAGAAGCCTTTACGCCCGCCTTCTCCTGCGGAAGAAGCCAAATAGGCCGCGTTGTGCATTTCAGATCAACGCCTGCGAATTCAGCCACTTCGCGCGCAAAAGCCTCCCCTTCTGCGAGAATCTCCAAGCTGGTTTCCGACTTCATATGAGCATTGCTCACAATACCCGTAGCCTTAAGACCAGAACGCGTCTCGATCTCCTCAAGAACCGAAAGCGCCTCTTTTGCTTCTTGAGTCAAATTTCTATAGCGATTCACCACATACAGCAGGTCATAGGTCCCCGATGCGATATCTCGGGAGTAACGTGCCAGCGCAGTCGCACCAGCATCATCACCACTAACGTCAATGATGAGCTTGCGCTTGGACCTACCCTGCCGTTCGTCAAAATACGCGCGATTGATTGCGGGAATTATGGCGCCAGTCAGAGAGGGCACATCGAGATTCGACCCTGCCGCAGCAAAGACCGGGGCAACCAGCTCTATACCATGCTCTTCAAGAAGACAGCGATATTCGCTTGACCGGAAGTAGGGAT
>JAFXIM010000039.1 GCA_017533165.1 Eggerthellaceae bacterium | reverse complement strand
GGTTTTGCGGCCGAGCGCATCGTTACTGATGACGGTGTTTTTGGATGCTTCGCTGCCTGCGGCGGGAATGGTGAGCACCACGGCAATGGGAAGCGTTTCGGGGTTGGGACGCTTGGTCTCGAACAGTTCCCACACGTCCCCTTCGATACAGGCGCCGTTTGCGATGGCTTTCGCGGAGTCGATCACCGAGCCTCCGCCGATGGCGAGCACCCAGTCAACGGCGCTTTGCTTGGCGAGTCTTACGCCCTCGCGCACGAGGGTGATCTCCGGGTTGGGGCGAACGCCGCCGAGCTCCACGTACTCGATGCCGCTCGCATCGAGAGAGGCGCGAATCCTGCCGAGAAGTCCGCTGCGATGTGCGCTCTGCCCGCCGTAGTGCAGCAACACGCGCTTCGCTCCACGTTCAGCCAGCTTTGCGCCCACCTTCTCCTCGGCCGCACGGCCGAACACGAATTGCGTGGGAGAGCAGAACTCGAAGTTTTCCATTGATCATCCTTTCGGCAGGTTTGACGACGCCGCGCAGACTGACGACGCTGAACGATTATAGCGAGGAAACCTAGGGCTCAACGCCCTTTTTGTACAGTTTTGCCCCTTGGAAGGGCCTCGGCAACGTAGGCCAACATGACTCGAAGCCGTTTTTGCGCACGCGTGCGCAGGCGCGCTTACCTTCTCTCCTAAGTCAACAAGTGATGGTTTTTCGGCGATGGATAGGCAACGTTTTTGTGAAGCGTTTGACGCAGATTTAAGCGACTGAAATACTTTTTTCAATCAAACACGCACATTGGACGTCGCAAAACGCAAGTGGCTGTTGCGAAAACCGCAGCGCGTGACTAGGAGAATCGTATAACTCGCCCGGGAATGCGCACCAGATGCCACGCCACACACCAAGCGACAACGCCACGCTATGCGCCCCGAGAAAGGAGTGCCCATGCAAACCAAAAACGCTGGAACTATCAAAGGCCTCGGCATAGCCGTCCTTGCCCTTTCGATTTTCGTGATGCTGTGCTGCCTGCTGAGCTTTGCGCTACTCGGCATAACGAACGCAGCATTCGGCGAAGGCGCCTTCATGGACAGCCTCGCCCACGAGCTTAGCTCCGAACTTGACTACGCCTACGGATACGGCCACGGCTTCGGCTACGACGACTATGACATGTCGCTCGGTATCGTGAGCTTTGTGCTGTCCATCCTGGGCGTACTGGTTGGCTGGGAGCTTTTGTCCTGCATCGTCTCGCTGATTGCAGGCATTATCGCCATGCGCCAAGCCAAAGACATCGCCAAGTACGGTAGCATCTTCAGCTGGGCCATCGCCGGCGCCATCGCCTCGCTTCTGGGCGGTCGCATCATTGCAATGGCTCTGCTCATCGTGATCGCCGTGTTTGCCAACAAGGACAAGAACGCCGCCGAAACAGCCCAGTGGCACGCACAGGGCAACGCCGGTTTCACTCAGCCGGGATACGTTCAGGCATCCGTCTCCGCTGATCCCTTCTATACGGCAGGTGCAGCTGACGCATCCTCCTTCCCTCAGCAACCCACACCCGCAGCATCTGGTTACGCGCAGGCTCAGCAGCCCGCCGCGCAGCAGGCCTACCACCCAGTTCAGCCTGAGCAGCCTACCGCGACACCCTACGTCGACGGCATCAACGGCTACAGCAGCTTCGGCCAGACTGGAAACCAGGTTTACCCCCAGCCCACGCAAGGCTACCAGCAGACTTACTACCAGCCCATGACCAGCAGCTTCCCCGCGGTTGGGGTGCCCGTTGCAGGTGGCGCAGCCGCAACGGGAAGCACGATCGGCACTGTCGACACAAGCAGCGCGACCGTCGCGAGCAGCGTGGCCGCGGCGAGCGCAACCCCCACTGAGGCCACCCCCACAGAAGCAACAATCGTTACAGAAACCCTTGTCGCGGAACCCGTCATCGAAGCCGCAGTCGACGCGGCACCCGCAGTCGACGCGACCAACACAGCCTCCGATACCCCCATCGCAACCCCCACAGCCACCGAGACCGTCATCGAGGTGGAGGCAATCGTCGAGGATCCCGATACGGAAGATAAGCGCGACTAAGCAGAAGGCGGGAGCTCAAGGCAGGGGCTCCAAGTAGGCGCCAGGCCAAAATCCCAGCGCACTTGCCAGGCAAGCCACCAAGGGCGTTCCGTTTCCGGAGCGCCCTTTTCCTTTGCAACAAAGACCTCTTCCCACACTTCCCACACCAGCATGCACGCAATCGGACGGGGACAGGTACGTCCGATAAAGCGACAATGGAGCCGCAATGCTATACTCGTCGCAAAGACTAGAGCAAGGCGAAAGGGGTCCGACATGAGAAGATGGTTGGCGGCAATCGCGCTCGCAGCGTGCTGCATGCTTACACTAGCAGGATGCAACGGCGTCCAAGAACCTGGCGACGGCGTTGGCGGCGGCCCCACCGATACCCCAGACGAGGCCATTCACATCACCGTCGGCGAGGTCACGCAAGGTGCCACGGGTTCCAGCGGTCCCGTCGAGGTCACCGTTTACGGCGAGCCCGTGGAATGCAGAACCGAATGGGTCATCTACACTACGGATAGCTACGCCTACCTCGAGCCAACCGATACCTTCCCCGCAAATTACTGGGGCAGGCTTGACGTGTACTACAAGCTCCCCGAAGGAAGCCCGATCGACAGCATGGAAGCCACGATCGACGCGCCTGGCGGAACCTACGATGGCACCGGCGACTACGGAACCACCGACAGCGGCCAAACGATCGCTTGGTCCCATATCCAGTACGGATCTGAGCCGGAAGCTGAAACCGAGGCCGAGCAGCCCGATACCTCCGGCCACAAGCACAGCTGGACCGTCAACAACAGTCAATCCCAGGCCGCTGGCTGCACCTATGACGGCTACAAAACGATGAGCTGCAAAGGCTGCGGTGAAACCTACAAGGAAACCATTCCCGCCAAGGGCCACGCCTATTCGAGCACCATAGTCAAGCCGGCCACCTGCGCCGAAGGCGGCGTCGAGCGCTTCTCCTGT
>JAFXIM010000005.1 GCA_017533165.1 Eggerthellaceae bacterium | reverse complement strand
TAAGGGCCTCTTCATCCAGTACACCAACCCGATGGCGGTCAACGTCGATCGTAACTACATGGAGACGTGGATCCAGAAGGTCGACTTCATCGCGGTGGCTGACCTCAACATGAGCGAGACCGCCAAGTACGCTGACATTCTGCTTCCGGTGTGCCACTGGTTCGAGCAGGTGGAAGTCTTCAATTCCTACGGACAGGCACCGTACATGTACTGGAACGACAAGGCGGCGGAGCCGCTGTACGAGTCCAAGTCCGACTTCGAGATCCTCAACATGATCGCCGAGGGCCTTGGCTACGGAGAGTTCACCTGCAAGGACCCCGAGGAGTTCTTCAGGATTTGGATTGACGAGGACATGGCCGCTCCGTTCGGCTTCACCTTCGATCAGTTCAAGGAGTCGAAGGTCGTCAGGGTCATGCCTGGCGAGGTTTACGTGCATGCCGAGGGAGGCGTTTTCCCCACCGCAACCGGCCGTGGCGTTCTCTACCAGGAGAACCCCGTTCCGACGTACTACAACGATGGGCAGATGGATCCCTCGAAGGAGAGAACCGTCTACTGGGAGCCCGCGTTCGAGGCCGACGTCAACAGCGAGATTCGCGCCAAGTACCCCTACCACGTCATCTCCGAGCATATGAGGACCCGCACTCACACCCAGTGGTGGGAGTGCGACTACGTGAAGGAATACGAGCCGGAGCCGGTTGTGAAGATCAATCCCGAGGACGCTGCCGAGCTGGGCATCGTAGAGGGAGACGTCGTGAAGCTCTACAACGACCGAGGCGAGGTTGCCATCAAGGCCGTCATCAACGCGGGCTACCCGCGCAAGGTGGTCGGCGCGCCGCGCAGCTTCCAGAGGGACGAGTTCATCGAGGGACACTTCGGCAGCCTGTCTAGGCGCGACTACAACCAGTACGTGGCAAATGCCATTTGCAACGACTGCGCCGTGGGTATCGAGAAGATGTAGGGGAGAGTGACTGAATCATGACACGTTACGGAATGGCCATCGACCTGAACCGCTGCTTCGGCTGCCAGACCTGCGCAGCGGCTTGCAAGGTCGCAAACAACCTGCCCAAGGACGTCGTGTACAACGTGGTGCACACCGTCGGCGGCGATTTCGCTGACTGCGCAAGCGGAACCTTCCCGAACTGCGAGCTGGGCTTCCTGCCCATGCAGTGCCAGCACTGTGAGAACCCCGCCTGCCTGGATGCTTGCCCGACCGGCGCCACGCAGAAGCGCGAGGACGGCATCGTCTGGGTCGACAGCCAGCTGTGCATCGGCTGCGAGGCATGCGTCAAGGCCTGCCCCTACGAGGGCGTGCGCAGCCTGAACGCCGGCGAGCCCGAGTACTACCTCGATGTCGTGGTCGGCGAGTTCGACGCCCCCGCGCACCTTGCGGGCACCATGGTGAAGTGCACCTTCTGCTACAACCTGATCGACCGCGGCGAGGTCCCGGCCTGCATGCAGCTGTGCCCCGGCCGCGCCCGCTTCTGGGGCGACCTCGACGACCCCGAGTCCGAGGTGTCCAAGTACGTCGCGGCCCACGCCGACGCCCATCTCCTCCAGGAGGAGGACGGCACCGCGCCGAAGATCTACTACATCGGCTAACCGCCGATAGC
>JAFXIM010000038.1 GCA_017533165.1 Eggerthellaceae bacterium | reverse complement strand
GGGGACACCTCATCCGAGCGCTTCGCGCCCACCTTCCCCTCAAGGGGAAGCCTCTCGTGTGTTAAACGTTGGTTAAAGCGAAAGTTACGGCAGGAATTTGTCATTGCATTCGCGAATTTTTCCTGTCGAGCGCAGTATTTGTTATGAGAAGGTAAGTGTTTATGCCGGTTCAAGTTGCCCGCAGTGCCGGGTTCTGCTTCGGCGTGCGGCGTGCCATCGACCAGATGGAACGACTGCTCACCGACGGAGCGCACGTTTATACATTGGGTCCGATCATCCATAACCCGCAGGTGGTGGAGGATCTGGCTCGTCGCGGTGCCCGCGTGATCGAGCGTCCCGAGGACGCGCCCGAGGGTTCGACGGTGGTGATCCGTGCGCACGGCGTAGGTCAGAAGACCATGGAAATACTTGCTTCCCGCGGGGCGCATGTGGTGGACGCAACCTGTCCCTTCGTGTCCCGTATTCATAAAATGGCGCAGGATTCCGCCGCAAACGGTATGCCGGTCATCGTCATCGGCGACAAGCAGCATCCCGAGGTGCAGGGCATTCTCGGATGGGCAAGCGGCTTGGGTCGTGCCATGGAAACCGAAGAGGACATTACTGCTCCGCTTCCCAAAGAAGCGCTGGTGGTGGCGCAGACCACCATTCCCCCCGAGCGGTTTGAGCGCATGTGCGGCGCACTCACCGCGGCAGGTGTCCTTGTAAACAAATGCTCGACCATCTGCTCGACCACGTCCACCCGTCAGAGCGAGGCGGTGGAAATCGCCAAAAACTCGGACGTGATGCTGGTTATCGGCGGCAGGAACAGCTCCAACACCCGCAAGCTGTACGAGCTGTGCCGCGAGGTATGTGCGCGTACCTATCTGATTGAGCAGGCATCGGAACTCAAAAATCAAAAAATTCAAATCACGCCGCACGATCGCATCGGTATTACAGCCGGCGCTTCTACGCCGGATGGTACATTTAAGGAGGTTGTAACACAAATGAACGACATCGAAAAGCAGGTAGAAATCCAGGAAGCCGACTTCATGGCTGAAGTTGAGGCCACTCTGGTACAGCTCCGTCCCGGACAGACCGTTACCGGTACTGTCGTGCAGATCACCGAGGACGAAGTTTGCGTCAACGTTGGTTATAAGGCTGACGGTCTGGTCAAGAAGAGCGACCTGATCGTGCAGGATGTTAATATCGGCGACGAAATCGAAGTGGAAGTCGTCAAGGTAAACGACGGCGAAGGCAATGTTCTGCTGTCCCAGCGCAACATCGTAAACCGCAAGGTTTGGGATGCCATCATCGCTGCTCATGAGTCCGGCGAGTTCGTCAAGGGCGTTGGCAAGGAGTCCGTTAAGGGCGGCCTGATCGCCATGGTCGAAGGCATCCGCACCTTCATCCCCGCTTCCCTGCTGTCCCTGCGCTACGTTGAGAAGATCGACGAGTTCGTAGGTCAGGAAATGGATCTGAAGATCATCGAGATCGACAAGTCCAAGAAGCGCATCGTTGCTTCCCGCAAGGCTGTCCTGCAGGCTGCCGAAGACGAGAAGAAGAAGGCCGTTTGGGCGACCCTCGAAGAGGGCACCGTGGTGAAGGGCATCGTTCGCCGCCTGACCAGCTTCGGCGCGTTCGTTGACATCGGCGGCGTTGACGGTCTGGTTCACGTGACCGATCTGAGCTGGAAGCGCGTTGGCCATCCCTCTGAGGTCGTTGCTGTCAATCAGGAGATCGATGTGAAGATCCTGAAGCTCGACCAGGAGCGCGACCGCATCTCCCTGAGCTACAAGGCCACCCAGCCCAAGCCCTGGGACATCGCCGGCGAGAAGTACATCCCCGGCACCATCGTTGCCGGTAAGGTTGTCCGCATCGTGCCTTACGGCGCGTTCGTCGAGCTGGAGCCCGGCCTGGACGGCATGGTTCACATCT
>JAFXIM010000037.1 GCA_017533165.1 Eggerthellaceae bacterium | reverse complement strand
TGTCCCCAATTGCGAGGCCGCAAGAGGCACGCAGGTTTGAGAAACCCCTGTTAGGCCTGCGGTTGCACGCGTGGCCAGTAGGGGGTAACCCCCGAATGGCCCTGCCGCGGACCTCACGTCCGGAACGCCTCTCTGGCCATTCGGGGGTTACCCCCTACTGGCCACCACCGCCCACCTCCATAATGTCAACGCTGGTCTAACAGAGGTTTTCCTAAAACAAGAGCACCCCTGCGAGATTCCATGGACAAATCCATGGACAAATCATCCCGCTAGGAGTGCTGTTTTTCGTGAAAGAGTGGTGCGTCGAAAAACTCGACGCACCACTATTTACCTGCGGAAACGATGTGTTTTGGTGAAGAGTGTGGAAGAGTGATTCCTTGCGAATTTTATTCCCACTCGATAGCAAAAAGCTCTCTCCAGTTTGTTCCAGTTTGCCGCAGTTTGTCTTGGTTTGTCCTAATGCGGCTCAGTCTCAAAAATGCCCGCGAATCCATGGGGCCATATCTGGGTCACGGCTTTACTAGAAATTCTTTGCGTAGGATCACGCCGCCCTTGCCAAGGAAAAGACAAGGCAGTGCAGCATCTGCAAATCCTCTCCTATTGCTTGAGATAATTCCTTTGAGAATGGCGCGGCCCCGGTGAAGGCCTGGAGGCGATACAGCCAGGTCTGGCGGAGCGAAGCATAATAACTCGAACGGGACCTCTTTACGGAAGAGCCTATCTTACAGAGCAACGGACTACTTCGCACAGCGACACACGATCCTCGCTATGCTTTACGCTGTTTTTACTGCTCGCTATTCGCAATCGCCTGTCGATAAGCTTGTCGAGTGCTGCGCGCTGCTCGGCGGAGCTGATGGCGCCCACGATGGGCTCCCCCTACGATGTTGCCGTTCTGGTCGATAACGTAGGTGGTCGGGAACGAGAACAGGTTTGACGCGAACTTGCCAGCCTCCTTCTTCGGTGATGAGATGTCCCAGCAAGAGCGTAGCGCGGCAGGCTTCGACCCTTGTCGTCATCTGGTGTTTCACCGACGAAAAACGCGACTGGGGGATGCTATACGTTCATGTCGCGCCTGCAGAAGATGGCGGTGCCTGCAGCCACGAGGGCAATGCCGCTCACTCCAAGGATGCCGCTGTTGCCCACGGCGTCGTCTTCTCCGGCAGCCAGGGCATAGGGATCGTAGAGCTCCACGGGGTTGAAGGTCTGCAGCACCTCGATGCCTTCTCCCACGCCAGCAACCATCTGCACCAGGAACAGGGCCAGGCATAGGCCGCCTCCTGCCCACAGGGCCAGGCGCGCGTCCTTGAAGGCGCAGGCCGACAAGAAGCAGAGGCCTCCCAGGAACAGCCAGAGGCAATAGAGCCCGGCACTGGCCTGAAGCAAGCCCTCCACGTCGAGGTCCCCGGGGAAGAATGCTTCGGCGCATGCCACCTGCAGCGCCACGATGACCGCCATCAGGGCGGCGAGCATGGTGGCGAGGGTCAGGGCGAAGGTCAGCGCCAGGGACAGGCGAGAGGTGGGGGAAGCGAGCAGATAGGCCATGGATCCTCGATCGATGGGCCGTACCACCATGCGATTGACCAGGATCATGATCATCAGCAGCGGCAGCCAGGTGAAGACGAATCCGTACAGGTAGTTCAGCAGGAAGCCCAGCAGCGTGTCGGTGGCGTTGGCCATGCCGAAGGCGGCGCAGAGCTCGGGCATGGTGGCTATGATCAGGTCGAGGCTCTCAGCGATCTCGGGATCGAACATGTACACGATGCATACGATGTACAGGGCCAGCACCGCGGCTATGACACCGGAGGAGAACAGACTGCCCTTCAGCTCCTTGAAAAACAGGGTCGTGCTCATCGTTCGCTTCCTTCCTTGCCGTAGAATCCCATGAACATCTCTTCGAGGCTCTGCTCGCGGGAGAGCAGGCTCTCGACAGAATAGTTTGCCAGCTCCTTCACCAGGGAGTCTACGCTGCCGTCCGCCGACACCAGCAGGGTGCGAGATCCCTGGTGCTCGGTGGCGGGCTCGATGGCGATTCCCTGGTGGGCTTTGTCGGCGAAGAGCTGGAGCTGCTGTGAATCGGCGAAGGTCACCTGGTAGGAATGGGTGCGAGAAGCCGACACCTCATCCATGGAGCGGATTGCCGCCAGCCTTCCCTCGCGGATGAAGGCAACCCTGTCGCAGGTTCGCTCCACCTCTTCGAAGATGTGGGACGACAGGAACACGGTGGCTCCCATCTGGCGGTGCTCCAGCACCAGCTGGATGAACAGGCTCTGCATCAGGGGGTCCAGGCCGCTGGTGGGCTCATCGAGGAGCAGCACCTGGGGTTTTCCCATGAAGGCGCACACCAAGCCCACCTTCTGCTTGGTGCCCTTGGACATCTTCCTGATCTTGGGTTTGGGATCCAGCTGGAACCTTTCGATGAGCTGGTGCATGTAATCCAAGTTGCGAATGCCATTCATCTTGGCCATGAAGGTCAGGAATGCGATGCCGGTCATGTCGTCGGCGATGGCTATCTCGCCGGGCAGATACCCGAGGTGTCCCTGGATCTGGGCTCGTTGATTGAAGCAATCTAGTCCCAGCACGGAAGCCGTTCCCTTCTGGGGCCGGATGAATCCCATGAGGTGGCGCATGGTCACCGTCTTGCCGGCGCCGTTGCTTCCCAGGAAACCGAAGACCTCACCCGGCTCCACGCGGAAGGACACGTCGAAGACGCCGCGGCCCTTGCCGTAGTCCTTGGTGAGGTTTCTCACGTCAATGACGGGGTTGCTCATTGTGGTCCTCCTTCAGATACTCGGGCTTGTATGCCCAGGCACGCAGCATGTCCGCCCATACCAGGTACTCGGCCATGAGGTCATCCATGCTCACCGGTTCCTTGGTTGATCGGCGCTGGTTGATCCAGCCGTCGGCGAGCCAGATGATCATGTTCAGCACGTGGCGAGGGTCCTCATCGTCACGGAACTTGCTCCAGTTCACGTTCACGAAGAAGCGGTTGATCGTGAGGTCGATGTGCTTTTGGGTCCAGTTGTTCAGCAGGTCCTTCACATCGCGATGCTCGGGATAGTAGGCCCCGAGGCAGAATTCCAGTGTCCAGGGAAACCTGTTGATCACGTTGACCTTCTGGGTGGCGGAGTACTCCATGAGCTCGAAGAAATCGTCGATCTCCCAGAAACGGTCGTCCACCACCAGTTCGACGATCTTGTCGTAGAGGTAATCCATGGTGCGCAAGTACAGCTGTTTCTTGTTCTTGCAATAGAAGAACAAGAGGCCCTTGGACATTCCCGCTGCCCGGGCTATGTCGTCGGTGGAGGCGTCCTTGTAGGCATGTCGGCCGAATGCCTCCACCGACGCGCGCACCACGGCCTCCTGGCGTTGCGGGTCCAGCCGCTCAAAGGAGTCGTCAAGAGGTGCGAGGGGGGAATGATCCATGGTCCTCCTTGGGGCTGTTCGGTCTCGGTTCCTAGCTAGAGTATGGCCCATTGACTCATTTTTTGAACCCCCTATTTGGCGCTTACGCGGAGGCGGCCATGGCCATCTTCCGTTCGGGTCAGGAGGTCACGGCGTCGGTTTGGACGGAGAGCTACTCTGAAGGGCTGTCCTTCGCGGTTTTCCTTGCCTTCGGCTCATCGGGCAGTGCGACGGATGCGCCGACGCTCACGCAAGAGACATGCGCGCCTTATTCCAAGCTCCGCATTCTCTTTATGGGAATCTGCACTTCCGTGAGCCACTCGGCCACGTCGTCCTTGTTCCAAATGCCATCGATGTAGCTGCTTCTGGGTTCCCCTGCAATTTCGTATCCGTTTCGCTCTATCCACTCGACGGCATACGCGAAGGCGGAGCCCATTTCCTCGTACGCGCCCTGATGCATGACCGACACGACATCAAGCGCCGCCGTGCGCTCAAACCTGACACCGTCGAAATCCTCTTTGAGCTCGGCTACCGCCTCACAGAACAGGATGCGGTTGTCGGTCTCCTTCCACTCCGCATCAAGGTTGACGACATAGCAGTACTCCGGAGCCGCGAGCTTCAAATCCGGGTACTTCGCGCGAAGCCGCTCGCCCAGAGCCGGAATCTCTGTGAAGTACTCCCTGAACGAGGGCATGAGAAATTCCTTGCAGTAGATGATCTGCTCGGGCACGTGCTTCACCGTTGCACTGTACGACATGGTTTCGTCCTCCTTACTCTTCTCCAATATGAACAGAGCCCGAGAGAGCATGTCCTGCCGCACGGCGATTTCTTCTTGCAGGTCGGCGACGTGCTTCTCCAACGCTGCCCGGGCGTCGTCACCGGATACGATGCCCGACACTTCGCTCAGCGAAAACCCCGCCTGCCGAAGCGACTGGATGAGATGCAGATCCGCCAACTGTGAAGCCTCGTAGAGCCTGTAGCCCGTGGAGCGGTCCACGGAACGAGGCTTCAAAAGCCCCAGTTCATCGTAGTGGCGAAGAGTCTTCACGGTAGTCATCGCCATCTTCGAGAACTCTCCGATTCGCAACATGTCTCCCCTCTCCCTTGCTCTACGGACATCGTAGACCCTCCCGTTACGGGAGGGTCAAATCGAGAAACGGAATGCCCTCGAGACGAGCCCTGCACTAAACGCCCGTTTTGCCACGCTGGCTATAATAGGCTGCACTCGCAGTCGCCATGAGTGCAACACCCGAGGCCACCATGATCCACTGCAGCGGGACCGAATCGGCCATCGCTCCAAAGATGACCATTCCGATCGGATAGCAGCTCGAGTACAGCGAACCCATAAGGCCGAAGACGCGCCCTATCGTGGATTCCTCCGATTCCTCTTGAAGTATGGTCGTGATGATAGTCTGCACCGCAGTCAGGGTAACGCCATACACCGCCATAAAAGCAAGGTAGAGAACGAAGCTTCGGCTTACACCCATGGCTATCGCCGTTACTCCGAACAGAGCCAGCCCCGACGCCAGCGTCAACCTACGCTCGCTGAAACCTCCCCATGCACCCATGAGAAGACCGCCCGCTGCCATGCCTGCGAAGCCGACGAGCTCCACCGCGGTCAAGTACCAGTAGGTGTCACCGTAGACGCGGCTTACGAACAAACCCGCCAGGAAGCCTGCCGGCACGGCAAGAAAAATAAACAAGGCGTAGACGATGAGGGCGTTGCGCACGGGCATGCAAGAGCGGGCGTAGCGGACGCCGATGCCCATGTTTGCCAAAAGAGACGGTGTGCTTTCGCATGCCTGCTGCTTCCGAAGCCGAATGCAGGACAGCACGCCGATTCCGATGATGGCGGTCAGCACGTCGATAAGCAGGGTGGCACGAAGCGTGCTCGTCGTAAGCACCACAGCCGCAACCGCGGGCGCGGCAAACTGCACGACCGACTGCATGGTGGCGTTGATTCCGTTGTATCGCATGAGGTGTTCCTCTGGAACAAGCTGCGGAATAACCGCGTTGACCGCCGGACTCTGTATGCCGGCGCCGACGGAGCGAATGGCCGACATGAACAGCAGCGCCGCAAGCAGCGCGGACTCTGTCGTGATGAGCGGCATGATCAGCAGCATGATCAACGTCACACCCGCGATGAGCGCGTCCGCTCCGATGATCAGCCGTTTCCTGCAATGGCGATCCGCTCAAACTCCTCCCAGAAACGAGACGAGGAACTGCGGAAGATATGAGCAGACGGCAAAGGCCGCCACCCAGATACCGCTGCTGGTCTGCAGGGTCACGTACCACACGATTGCAAATTGAACAATTTGAGATCCGAACAGGGTGATGCACTGGCTCGCGAAAAAACAAATCGCTCTTCTTCTCCAAATATCTGGCTCTACTACCATTTCCATATATCCTCCTACACACAGCATTCGGCGCTTTCCTATCGTTCTATACGAACCGTAGGCTCTCCTGCTGCAGGAGGGTCAACATCAAATTTTGTAAATGTTAGTGTCTCCTTTTGCCTTGGAGGGCATGCGAAACGTTGCGTCGGATAGCCGAATTCGACCAGCAATTCCCTCTCAGCGAAACCGAGTTGTCTCAACATGTCGCGATGCCCTGTATCAGCCTTATCGTTCTCGCGATAAGTGGTCATGCTGATTTCCCTTCCAGGCAAATACGTTTCCAAAAGCGCGTCGAGAAACAGTTTCTGGATTCCTTGGTTGCGGTACTGCGGATTCACACCCAGAAAGTCAATGCATCCGGAATGCCGGGAGAAAGCCATAGCCCCAACTAAAACGTCGTCATCCCTTAAGACGAGGGCTTGCCCTTCGCTTATGTGCTTCTTGAGCTCACGCAGGTAATCAGCTTCGTTCATGGCCGGATATCCGTCGATTGCCAGCCGCATCAAGTTCATCCAATCGCATATGTCTGATGTCTCGGCGAGGCGGATATCGTCCTTCGAGAAGATTCGCTCGACGTTTTTCTCGCATAAGGTAAAGCGCAGCTGCAAGGGGTAGAAGTCTCCGCGATCCCGGTACTTCGCAGGCGGAATCTTGTACATCGACTTAAAGGCATGGGAAAACGCCTGCTGGCTTTCGTAGCCGCAAACAAAGGCGACCTCGATGATCGGCTTGTCGGAAAACACCAGAAGCTTTGCGGCCTCCGTCAGCTGACGGCGCTGCACGTAATCATGGATCGTCATACCTACCGCGCTGGTAAACATACGGTGCAAATGATATTTCGAATAGTGGACCGCTTCGGCAACCGACTCTAAGTCCAGCTTGCCATCAAGATGATCTTCGATATAGTCGATGACCGCTTCAATATCTACTACATGATTTGCCACTCATGGCTCCCTTCGTTCTGAGGAAGCATAATGGCAAAACAAGAGGGCCCTTGTTTTAATAATTCTTGCCGTAGTATGGACGCCCCCTCTGTCAGGCTTTCGCCTGCTAGTTGCTTCGAAATCGCTGCCGCACCTGCGCTTATTGAGGGCTGCTACGTGATCCATTCTAACCATGTTGCAATTGTGCCGTTATAAGGAACATTTGCAACATAAGTTGCCAATACGATGCAAAACATCATCGCACAGCCCGGCTGTCTAATTGCAGAGCCTGGAACCTAACAAGAGAACGGTGCGTTCCGTAGAAACCTATCAAGCACATTGTTTAAACGAAAAATGTGCGCGCCATGCACGTTTTTCGAACGAAACGGTACGCGACGTTCGCAGACGAGTTATTGCGGGGCAATAGTGACCAAATCCTCGTTGCGAGCGAGGTGCCGGGTTCGTTTACATCCATGTAGACGATTTCAGTAGATGGCGAAGGTTCAAGTCGTGTATTTCGGGGTTTCAGGAACAAAATCGAGAAGGCCCGAAGCACGCATCCAAGCAGCGAATATATGTTCCGGGTTGCGCAAAATTCTACTAACTGATTTCCCTATAATCCGCTTCAGGAAGCGCTATGCATGGCCTTCCTGCTGGCCGTCGTCGGACCTGAGCACCGGCTCGCGCGAATTGTTTCATAAGACCATGATTATCATGCCATCCAGGTTCGACGGCGCCTTGTTTATCGCTCATCAGGTTGATGCCATCTGCTCGTAGAATTCTGCCGAAGACGGGCGCCACGACGACTTCTGGCCAGCTCCCCCGAGAAGACAAGGAGAAGCATGGACAGAAGCCAGATTTCTCAATACGAGGTGTTCATCGGCGTTGACGTAGGAAAGTCCTCCAACTACGTGGTCGCTCTTGACCGAGAGTCCGACAGGCGTCGCATGGCTCAAGCCGTGGTTCAAGAGGAGACAGCCATCAGGGAGGCCTTGCTCGACGCTTCGGAATCGGGTAGAGCCCTCGTCATCGTTGATCAGTGCGGAGCGTTTGGCCGACTCACCGTGGCAGTAGCTCAGGATATGGGCCTCGACGTAGCCCACATACCTCCGCGTAAGTTCAGGCAGGCCGCCGAGCCCTACGGAGAGGACAAGAGTGACGCGAAAGACGCCTTCATAATCGCGGACATAGCGCGCAGCCAGCCGAGGTGGATCGAGCCGGTCGGCAGTCGCGCCGAGGCCATCGCCTCGATCAAAGTAGTGACTTCATGCCGCGACGATGTCGTACGTGAGCGCACCCGGTGCTACAATCGCCTCCACGACTTGATTCACCAGGTATGCCCACCTCTCGAGGCTGTCTTCTCCAAGAAAAAACTGCACAATGACCTGGAGATACGCCTACTCGCCCGTTACGGTGGGCCGCAGGGCTTCAAGCGCGCCGGGAAGAGCCGCTGCGCCAAGTGGGCGGAAGGCCTCAAATACCAGAAGGCGCGAGGTCCCGAGAGGGTCGATGAGATATTCGACGCAATGGCTAGACAGTCCGTGACATTGCCCGCAGCCTCCGTCATAGAGAACCAGATCAAGAGAACCGCTGCCCGAGTCATCGAGCTTGAAGCCGAGGAGAGGGCGTTCAACGAGGAGCTCGAAAGGCTCTCCGAGCTCCTCCCTGAGGTGGCGCTGATTAAGAGCATACCGGGCGTCGGCTGCGTGTATGGCGCAACCATGATCGCAGAGATAGCCGACATCTCGCGGTTCAGGAGCCCCCACCATCTCGCATCGTACGGCGGAGTCGCTCCAGCAAAGGAGGAGTCCGGAACCAGCGTTAAGAAGGTGAAGAAGAGAAAAGGGGGCAATCGCCGCCTAAAGAATGCTTTCATTCAGTCAGCGCAGCGTGCAGCCGAAAGTGATCCTGTTGCCAGTGAGTACTACGACAGGAAGCGCGCCGAGGGCAAGAAGCATAGGCAGGCGATTCGGGCCCTGGCGCGCCGGCGAGTAGACCTGATCTACGCCATGCTGAGCGACGGCACCTATTACGAGCCCTCGCACGCAAAAACGATATAGGCGCACGCAATCGCGATCCCAGCCTCTGAACTACGCCAGGGGTGAATTACTGCGCCCAAATGTCGACTTGATCTAGCCCAACTGAAGGCAGACATGAGGTTGGCAAAAGAGCTCTGTTTGGGAAATCAAGTTATAGGTTGATAATCGCGGAAAGCATGGTTTCCCAGCCAGTTGAAGCTGTCGATTCAACCTCGTTAACCGTT
>JAFXIM010000036.1 GCA_017533165.1 Eggerthellaceae bacterium | reverse complement strand
TCACCGGCCCGGCGTGCATGCACACCAACGCCATCCAAGCTGATCGCGCCATTGCTTGCCTCCAGGGCCTGCTCGGCTACATTGACGTCCCCGGCGGCGTGAAGGTGCCGCTCGCCTTCGACAAGATGCTCGACAACAAGATCACCCTGTGGGATCCGGCTAAGAACCCCGGTCGCCCGGATCTGTTCACCTTCGGTGGCGAAAAGCATCCGCTGTACAAGGCCTTCGGTCGATCCAACGACCCGCACTCCGTGTTCAATGCCATGATCACCGGCGAGCCGAGGCCCGTTAAGGCCTTTATCGGCATCGCAAGCGACCCCATCATGTGCTACGAAGACGCTCATTTCACCCGCAAGGCCCTCACCAGCCCCAATCTCGACCTCGTGGTCATCAAGGACTTCTACATGTCCCCCACCGCTCAGCTGGCTGACATCGTGCTTCCCACCGCTGACTGGTCCGAACGCGACACTTGGGACGAGGAGATGGACGGCAACATGATCATCTCCGTCCAGAAGGCCGTCGAGGCACCGGGCGAGTGCTGGGATGACTGGAAGTTCTTCCTCGAGTGGGGCAAGCGCATCGATCCCGACAACTGGCCCTGGGCTGACGAGAAGGAAATGGTGCTGTGGCGCGTCAACGAGCTCTACGGCATGGACATCCCCGACTGGGAGACCTTCATCTCCACCCCGTTCTACTCCACCGAACCCGGCGGCAAGAAGGGCGAGATCGTTTACAAGAAGTACGAGAAGGGCATGCAGCGCCCCGACGGACAGCCCGGATTCCCCACCGCCTCCGGCAAGATCGAGTTCCTCTGCCCCACCATGGCCGCCTTTGGCTACGACCCGCTGCCCGACTACGTCGAGCCCGCCGAGTCTCCCATCAGCCAACCCGAGCTCGCAGAGGAGTTCCCCCTGGTTCTGACCACCGGCTTCCGCCTGTATTCCTTCTTCCACTCCGCATGGACCAACGTCCCCATGCAGCGTAAGTTCTATCCCGATCCCTTCGCTTTGGTGAATCCGAAGGACGCCAAGAAGTACGGTGTCACCGACGGCGAGTGGATGACCATCTCCTCCCCGCGTGGCAAGATCATCTCCAAGGCTCGCGTTACCCACGAAATCCGAGAAGGCGTCATCGCCTGCCCGCGTCCGGGCTGGCGCGATGCCTGCCCCGAGCTTGACCTGCCTGGTTACGGTTGGGAAAAGGCAAACCCGAACATTCTCGTGCCCTCCGAGCCGGCAGAGCCTGGTTTCGGCGCAACGGCTATGAGGTCCTCGCTGTGCAAGATTGAAGCTGGAAGGGGCAATCTGTAATGAAGCAGAAAGTAAATGCTGGCGGTTTCGCCATGTTGGTTGACCTTGACGCGTGCACTGGCTGCTACGGATGCGAAGCCGCATGCCGCGAAACTCATCGCTACGGTTACGATGAGGACTGGATGCGCGTCATCCGCCGCGATCCGTACTATGTTGATGGCAAGCTGCGCCAGTACCATCTGGTGGCTCCCGTGCTCGACAAGTGCGCCGAATGCTATGCAAACGATCCCGAGCCCCTGTGCATGACCGGTTGCCCCGCTGCCGCGCTTATCGTAGGCCCGTGGGAGGAAGTCTGCAAGCAGGTACCCGGCCGACACGTTGCCGTGTTCACCGCTTAGGACGAAAGCCCTCTAGCAGCTTACCGGAACCGCCATACTGCCTCGATCTGGATTTGTCGACTTTATAAAACTTGTCCCATATCCTGTCCAGCGCTTCGTCAGGAATAGGGCTTCCCGAATTGAAAACACTGACCCG
>JAFXIM010000035.1 GCA_017533165.1 Eggerthellaceae bacterium | reverse complement strand
TTGCTTACGCTCCCTACGATGATCCGAAGTATGTCACTGCGGTGGTTGTGGAGTCGGGTGGCGGCGGCTCTGCTGTTGCGGCGCCGGTGTGCGCACGCATCTTGGCTGCGGCCATGGAAGCCGATGCCGGAACGCTTGAGGTGAACCCCTCTCGTCTCGAGGGCTTTACGGGTAAAGTTGAAGAGTACGCCGGATCTGGCGAAGCGCGAAGCGACTAGGAGGTGCACAAGATGGCAGGATTACCGCAGATTAGCTCTATTCGCACGCCCGATAAGTCCATCTCGGGCAGCTCTATGAATTCGCGCGGCTTTGGCTCTATGGGCTCAATGGGCGGAAAGTTTCCCATACCCTTTTTCGCTGTTGCAGCTGCATTGGTTGTCTATGGTTTGGTTGTGTGCTGGTCGGCTACTCAGGGTAATCCCGACTACAGCTTTACCAAGCAGCTCGTGGGCGTTGCCCTTGGCCTTGTTCTTATGGTTGTGGCCTATCGATTCGACTACCGTCAACTCGCCAACATGACCACTCTGTTCTTGGTGATCAACGTAGTGCTCATTCTGTCGCCCCACCTCCCGGTGATTGGCGTTGAGGCGAAGGGCGCTCAGTCGTGGATCAAGATCGGCATGCAGGTTCAACCTGGTGAGTTTGCCAAGGTAACCGTGGTGCTTTATGCCGCAAGCTTGCTCGCTCGTTATGGCGGCACGCTCGATGATCCGGGTGAGTACATCAAAGTGTGCGGCCTGTTGCTCATACCCTTCTTGTGCATCATGACTCAGCCTGACTTAGGCACGGGCTTGGTGTACTTGTTCATTTCCGGAACCACGCTTGTCATGGGCGGCGCTAAGCCAAAGTATCTGCTCATCACCCTTTTGATGTGCGTGATTGCCGTGGCGGCCATTTTCGCCATAGACGAAGTCATTATGAATTCCACGGGCGAGTACAAGCTTCTCAAGCAGTACCAGCGCAATCGCCTGCTTGTATTCCTGGATCCCGAAGGCGACCTGTCGGGCGAAGGCTACAACCTTGCTCAGGCGAAGATCGCCATTGGCTCGGGCGGTTTATTTGGCAAGGGTTTGCTGAACGGAACGCAGGCAACTTTGGGCTTTTTGCCCGAGGCTCCCACCGACTTCATCTTCTGCGTGCTCGCCGAACAGCTTGGCTTCGTGGGCTCTATCGCCCTCATCCTTCTGTATGTCGCCCTCGTTGCCATAAGCGTCGGGATTGCACGAAATGCTGACGATTTGTTCGGTATGCTCATCGTATGCGCTATCGTTGGCATGTGGTTGTTCCAGATATTGGAAAACATCGGCATGTGCTGCGGACTCATGCCCATTACGGGCATCCCGCTTCCGTTTGTGAGCTACGGCTCGTCGTTTATGGTGGTCAACTTTGTCATGCTCGGCCTTGTGGGGTCGGTGTGGGCTCACCAGGGCAGCCGCGGCGGAAAGGCTTAGCATGGGTCTTCCTATCGATATTGGCGCCGTTCTCGAAGAGGCTATCGACATCAAGTCAGCAGCTGAGACGCCCATTGCCGTCAGCGTATATGTAGACGAGAGTGCTCCGACTGATCTCGCCGCGCATGTCAGGGCCGCTTTTTTGAGCACGAACGCCCAGGTCAGGGTAAGCATCACCTATGTGAGCGATAATCTGGGAGCCGTGCGCTCGGCGGACGACATGGCCGTAATCGTTGCTGGATTTGGCGAAAATACGGGAGCCTTTGCTGCCGAGCTTCGCGCAGCTGGCGTTCCCGCTATGGTCGTGTGCACATGTCCGAGTTTGGTGAGCGAAATGGCGAAAGCTTTTGGGGAGCCCGTGCCGGAGGGGGATTTGGTCTACCCTCGCGTGGGAGAAGAGGGAGTTTCGCCCGAGGAGCCCATCGCGCTTAGTGACGAGGCCCGCATTTCGCTCGACAAGCGTATGGGGGAATGGGTGTGCGCCGTTTGTCGCGATAAGCGCCTCGCCTTCGCCATGTCTTTTCCCTTCGTGAGAAAGCCCCTCGCGCTCGACGCCGTCAACACCACGTCTTTGCAAAATGCTGGCGTGGGCTTTGTTGTGTTTATTCCTGGCGCTGATATGCCAGTTATGACGCTCAATCAGGCCAAGATGCTGCTTCAGATTGCCGCTGCGTATGGCTGCCCTATGAACATGGAGCGAGCCAAGGAGCTTGCCCTGGTAGTTGGCGGCGCCTTCGCTTTGCGCAGCGTTGCCCGACAGGCGGTTGCCGTTGTGCCTGGTCTTGGCTGGGCGATCAAGGCCGCTATCGGTTACGCCGGCACCATGGCGATGGGCCGCGCCGCCATCGAGTACTTTGAGGCTGGAGGCGATGTCGCTGGTTTTGCCACGGTGGTGGGCAAGGCGCGTGACAGGGCGGTGGATCTTGCAGAGCAGGCGGCGCATACGCCTGCTGGACAAGCTGCCTTGAACAAAGCAAAAGATGCCGCCAATTTGGCATTTGATAAGATCAGGGCTCGTGCGTAGGCTCTGATCGTTTAAGAGAACTGAGGAATCGAGAATAATGCATCATACAGATCTTTGGCCGCAGCTCGAGCCTTTGCTGGCTCGTGTTGAAAGACCTGCTCGCTATCTGAACCATGAATGGGGTTGCACCCGCAAGGAGGGCGCCGACTTCTCCTTTTGCATGGTATACCCCGACACCTATGAGCTTGGGCAGGCAAATCAGGCTGTCCGCATTTTGGTAAACGAAGTCAACAAGGTCGAGGGCATGGTGGCCGAGCGCGCTTTCCTCCCCGCCGTTGACCTGATCGACATCATGCGCGAGAAGAATCTGCCCCTGTTCTCCATCGAAAGCTGCGCCCCCTTGGGTGAGTTCGACGCGATCGGCATCACGCTTCCGCATGAGCTGGCGGCGAGCAACGTTCTCGAGACCCTTGATCTCGCGGGGCTTCCTCTGCGTGCGGTTGATCGAGAGGAAGAGCACCCCATTGTGCTCGGCGGCGGTCCCTGCGCATTCAATCCCGAGCCGTACGCGCCCTTTTTCGACGCCATCACCATTGGCGAGGGGGAAGAGGCCCTGCCTGAAACGCTCGAGCTTATTCGCAATATGAGGCGCTCAGGCGCATCTCGTGCCGATATCGTTAGAGCTTTGGCTACGGTGCCCGGAACCTACGTGCCCTCTCTCTACCGCTGGAGAAGCGAAGAAGAGGCGCAGGAGGCCGGCTCGTGGGCTGAGCCTCTCTACGAGGACGTGCCTGCCGTAGTTGATAAGCGCGTATTCGAGGGCTTCGCGGAGAAGTCCGCATGGGAGCCTGCTATCGTTCCCTATACGGAAGTGGTGCACGATCGTCTCAACGTCGAGATCTTGCGCGGTTGCGCACGCGGATGCCGATTCTGCCAGGCTGGCATGATGTACCGTCCCGTACGCGAGCGCTCAGCTGAAAACGTGGTGAACGCGGTGCTCTGCGGCCTTGACGAGACGGGTTACGACGAGGTGAGCCTTACGTCTCTGTCTTCGACTGACCATTCTCAGATCGCGCGCATCCTGACCGAGGTCAATCAATCCTGCGCGGGTAAGGGCATCCGCGTGAGCGTCCCTTCGCAGCGCCTCGATTCCTTTGGCGTCGAGATGGCGGGTCTTGTGGCCGGTCAGAAGAAGGGCGGGCTTACCTTCGCTCCCGAGGCGGGAACCCAGCGCCTGCGTGACGTGATCAACAAAAACGTTACCGAGGATGACCTGTTTGAGGCCATTGACGCTGCTTTCTCCGCCGGGTGGCGCCGCTGCAAGCTCTACTTCATGATTGGCCTTCCCACTGAAACCGATGACGACATCAAGGGCATCGCCAGCTTGGCTCAGCGTGCCTATGACCGTGCTCGCCAAAACGTTCCTGCCGATCAGCGTGGCAGCGTGAGTATGAACATATCCTGCGCGGTGTTCGTTCCCAAAGCTCAGACCCCCTTCCAATGGGATGGGCAGATCTCTCCTGAGGAGACCCTGCGTCGCGTGGGGCTTCTTCGGCGCAGCGTGAAGTATCGTGCCATCAACGTGGGCTGGCATGACCCCAAGACGAGTTTTGTCGAAGCCGTTATGAGTCGTGGTGGACGTGAGGTCGCCGATTGGGTGGAAGCTGCCTGGCGTCGTGGTGCACGATTCGACGCCTGGACCGAGCTTTTCAACGAGGCCGCCTGGCGTGATGCCGCGGACGAGTTGGGCCTTGATCCTGAATCTATCGCCCAGGCCGTTTATGACACCAACTATGTCTTGCCCTGGGCTCATATCTCCGCTGCGGTTTCCGTCCGGTTCCTCGCCTTCGAGCGCATGCGCGCCTACCAGGGCATCACCACGCCCGATTGCACCTTTGAGCGCTGTGTTGGCTGCGGCGTTTGCCCCACCTTGGGTGTCGACAACCAGCTTGCCGATCGGCGCGTGGGCGCATCTTGTCATGATGAGGATGGGGAAGGTGAGCTCGAACAGGCTGCCGATGCCTCGCTTGGCGAGGCGAGCCAGGAGCGGGA
>JAFXIM010000004.1 GCA_017533165.1 Eggerthellaceae bacterium | reverse complement strand
CCTCCGGCTTCACGGCGCCCGGAGCAAAAGGCTTCTCTTCGTCCGGAGCCATCGGAACATCCGCGACATCAGGCCTCATCGGAGCCCCCGAGTCACCTTCGCCGCCTAAGCCCATAGGAGCGCCCGGCCCGCCCGGCCCGCCCATGCCGCCCATGCCGCCCGGTCCCGCCGAAGGTGTCGTTGATGCCGTAAACTGCACGATGATATCCGCGCTCACAAACTCCCCATCGGCAAAACCGTCGTCATTGGCATTCGGGATCTCTGCACCCAGGTAGATGTCATACTGAACGCCATCGGTCATAGCCGGGCTCGACACGATGACGAGCTGATAATCGCGTTTGGGAGTATACGACGCCAAAAGCTCGCCGCCCTGAGCCGCAAGCGCCACGCTCTGGTCCGCAGATCCGGACACTTGAACCATGGCAAAGGGCTGGGTGCCACCAGTAAACCCCTGCGCCATTCCCGCAGTACCCACCATGAGCACCGTGCCGCCCGTCACCCTAGCCTCAATGCCATAATCAAAAACCCCGTCAGCTGAGCTGGACGGACCCTCAACCAGCAGGATTCCACCATTAACCTCAACGTATCCGTTGCTGTCGATGCCATCCCCGCCTGCATCTACGACGGTGTAACCTTCGTTAACTTGGATCAAGCAGGTCTCGACGTTTTCGGTAGTGACGCCAACGGAGGTCTCAAAGCCCTCCTTAGGCACAGCTTCGGTTTCGGGAGCAGCAGCGTTTATGGCATCGTCACTCGACACTATATGCGAGGTGCCGCCGTTGACATAGACGCGTTCAGCTTCAAAACCCTCGACGCACGATTGAACATCAATCGTGCCGCCGTCTATGAAAAGCGTGTACTCCGCATGAAGGGCATCATCTCCGGCATTGATGGAAATATCGCCACCCGAAATGCAGAGGTCAGCATCGGTTTTGAAGGCATCTCCCGCCGCCGTAACGTTAAAGCTGCCGCCTGCTATACGACAGTAAGAATAGGCGTTCACGGCATCATCGCCAGCATTGATGACAAAGCTACCGCCGTCGATGCTCACGAAGCCATAAGCGGCATCTTCGTCGTTGTTCGACTTAATGGCGTCACCCGCAGGACGAAGATCGAAACTGCCCTCGCTGATCTTCACACCGTTTTTGCCACGAAGAGCGTCTTCAGGCGCCGTTACCTCATACCTTCCGCCAGCGATGGCAAGCACGCCCTCGGAGTTGATGCCATGTTCGTAGGATCCACTCACGCTAAGGGAACCAGAGCCGTTTACAGCAAGATCAACCTTGCTGTAAAGCACCGCATTCGGCTCGTTTTCATCATCCGCAAGGAGGTAATCAGCTCCATCAGCCAGAGCGTTGTCGGTACCATCGGCCAAGGTGACAAGCACGTCAGCGCCCGAAAGCACAGAAAGAGCCGGTCCGTCGGCATTGAAAACTCGTACTCCTGATAGCACCAGATGAATCTGCGCCTCGTCGGGGGCCTCAACGACAAGCTGGCCGTCATCCATCTGACCTTCGATCACGTAGGTTCCTGCCTGTGTTATGCGAACGGCATCGGCATCAACGACAGCACCTTCTCCTTCAACGGCAGCAAGGCTCCCCTCTCCAGCTCCGAGCACTATTCTGCTTGCCGAAGCCGCATCAAAGGTAGCATCCTTCTGCCTTTCGGTGAAGCCGAAATCCATATCCTCCACCTTGGCATATCCCGTTTCGCGAGCAGAAGCAGACACGCCGGTATCCGCTGACTTCGCACAGCCAGCCAAGCTTATAGACGTCGCCGCCACGAGCAGCACGGCAAGTCCCCGCAATGCCAGCGTTCGATTCTTTGACATGATCATGGTCTGGCCTTTCTTCGTATAAAACTACCGACGGTTCCGCTCAACATCTTGCTGGAAAACAAGGCAAGATGGCCCCTGAATTGCGTATCGTAACCGCAACGTCTTAAAACCGGCTGAAAGCCCTCAACCTTGCAAAGCCGCAGCTGCACGAATGCCGAAATCTCAAATAGTATAGCTGCGGGACACCGTTGCGACTCAAAAGGCGACGAGGCCCGCGCCCACCTCTTCAAAGTAAAATGCGCGACGTGAGCAATCGGGGGAAAGCACGTCGCGCGAGGTGCCGGGAAACACCACGTAACACTCTAGGCAAAAGCCCTTAAATCAACCTGAAAGGATCCCGATATCAGAGTCGACAAGGATACAATGTTCGTGATCGACAAAGCCGAAGGCCTTCGAAAGGCGGAGCTCGTGAACATACTTGTCATCGAAGACGACATACGACTGAGCGACGCCCTCTCCCACATCCTCGAGGAGAGTGGCCACCAGGTCGACGCAGTCCACGACGGAGAGGCCGGGGTCAGCTACGGCAGCAGCGGCATATACGACGTCATCATCTTGGACGTCATGCTTCCCAAGCTCAACGGGTTCGCAGTAGCCACCGCGCTTCGTCGCGCTCAAGTGAGCACGCCCATCCTCTTGCTCACTGCACGTGACTCGATAAGCGACAAGATCGCCGGCTACGACTCGGGTGCTGACGATTACATGACCAAGCCCTTCTCCCCCGCAGAGCTCATGGCGCATCTGCGAGCTCTCACCCGCCGTCAAGGCGACGTGCTATTCGAGCGTGTCGCAGCTGGCGACCTTACCCTTGATCTGGAAAGCTACGATCTTTCTTGCGGGGGAAAGACCATTCACCTGAGTTTCAAGGAGTTCTCCATCTGCAAGATCCTCATGGCCAACCCCGGTCAGGTGATTTCGAAAGACACACTCATCGTGAAGGCTTGGGGAATCGAGTCCAACGCGGGCGACAACAACGTGGAAGCCTACATTTCCTTCCTGCGCAAAAAGCTCAACCACCTTGGATCGACCACCCATATTGAAACCATCCGCAAAGCGGGATACCGTCTTACCGTCGAAGCAGGTGACATAGGAAACGTCAGCATCACCGACGGCGACATCGCAGGCGCACAGGCAGATGGCTGCGTCTGTGCAAGCAGTACTGGCGGCAACGGCAACAGCGAGACCACATGTTAGAGAAACTGCAGAGAAAGTTCGTCGCCCTGCTCATAGCCTGCGTGGCCTTGGTTCTAGCCGCGGCCTTTAGCGCAATCTGCTTTCTCACCTACAGTCAGGACCTCGCTGGCGTAAGTTCCCTCATGCAGGAAAGACTCAACCATGCCGTCAACTCAAAGGCCCACTATGATGACCCTCCCTCCGCAGACGCCAACGGCAGCACAAACGGCCAAGCAGACAAACCCAAACCTGACAAAAACGGTCCCCAGCCCCCTTTCATCGGCGGAGGAGAGTTCACGCAAGCACAGCTCACACCAGTGGTTGTCTACGAAGTCGACGAGCAAGGCGCCACGATCACACCCTCGAGCTCATCTACCGCGCTGATCTCCGACGAGTACCTCGACGAAGCCATCGAAAGCGCCCTAGCCGCACCGGACGCTTTCGGCCGTCTTTCCAAGAGCAACCTTCTCTACAGCAAAAAGTACGAAAGGGGCGCCGCCTACGTTGCCTTCGCCGACGCAGCTTCCGTCGACAGCTGGAAAACGCTGGCCTTAACGCTGCTTGGCGTGGGCTTAGCTGCGCTAGCAGGCTTCTGCGCAATAGGCGTTCGATTCTCGCGCTGGGCGCTTGCCCCGGTTGAACGTGCCTGGGAACAGCAACGTCAATTCGTCGCCGATGCGTCTCATGAGCTCAAAACACCCCTGACGGTCATCTTGGCAAACTCAGCCATCCTGCAGGCACACCCCGAAGCCAGCATAAATAGCCAGCGGCAATGGATTGATAGCACGCAAACGGAAGCCACGCACATGCAAAACCTTGTCAACGACATGCTTGAGCTGGCGCGCCTTGACGGAGAAAAACGCAGCAACGAAAAACGCGATCCCCTCGACTTGAGCGACGCCGTCGAAAGCGAAGTATTGCAGTTCGAATCGGTGGCTTTCGAACGGGGCACGATAATAGAGGAGGACATCGCAAGCGAGGTCTTCGTATGCGGTGACGCCGAGGGCATCCGCCGCCTGACAAGGACGCTGCTGGACAACGCCTGCAAGTACTCCGATGAGGGCAGCGCCATCAAGATCAGCTTGGAGAAGGTAAGCGACCAAGCACGCATGGCCGTATCAAACAGGGGCGCCGCAATCGCAGGGGCCGACCTCAATCGCATCTTCGATCGCTTCTACCGAGCCGATGAAGCCCGCACACGTGAAACAGGCGGGTACGGATTGGGGCTTGCCATTGCGCGCGATATCGCACGCGACCACGGCGGAGACATCTTCGCCAGCTGCAACTCCGAAGGAGTAACCACCTTCACCTTAGTCCTGCCCCTGTACGACTCCTAAGCCAGACCAAGCCACTGCCAATACGGCACCGAAACGAGCAAACCCGTCAAGCAGATAAGCACGTAGACTCCGCAGTACAGCGCTTGCTCTCCGTGCGTGGTCATCTTGTCGCCTACGGCGCCCACGCCGGCAAGATAAACGGGGTTTTGATAACCCACGAACCAAGGGTTGACCATGGCGTACACGCTGAACCCAAGGATCCACGGGTTGACTCCAAGCGTAGCCGACAGGGGAACTGCCACGGCCATGAACAAATTGATGAACGCGGTTTCCGACACAACAATGAATCTTAGAGCGACCGTTATAAGGGCGACGCTCATTACGATAGCATAGGAGTTTCCCGCCACCATCATGAGCACAGGCTCGCAGATTTGCGCCACCCAGACATTGGCCCCCACGTACTCAAAAGACGGGGAAAGCCCCAGCACCATGCCCACGAACAAAATGACGTCCCAAGCAATGCCACTGCGAAGGTCCTCCTTCTTGAACTGACCGCACGCCGCCATAGCGGCAACCGCCATGAGCGCCACCGCAAACGCGGGAACGCCATGCCACGCCTCGGTAAACCACAAAAACGCCGTGACGACCATGATGACAAGCACGCATTTCTCGCCGTGTGTCATAGGACCAAGATCAGAGCGGCTTTCGTCCGACGCAGTCTCGGCACGCTCACCTTCCCCGTTTTGCGCGATTCGATCAGCAGCGCGCCGACCCTCCCCTTTCGGGGAATAACGGGCCACGAGCGCCGCGTAGTTCAAGATCGTAACGACAAGCAACCACGGCATGGCGGCAAGCAGCCAGTGCGCCATGTCGAACTGAGCTTGCACGGACTCAGGGAGAAGGCCCAACACCACGTAGCCGAGAAACGAGCCCGACAGCACCGCTGGCGCGCAGTTGCGCACGCCTACCAGCACGGCGAGAAAGAGGCCGTTTGCCTGGCGGCCCTTTCGCTCGTAACCCATCTCGTCGCTGATGGCGAGTGCCATGGGTTCAAGCATGGACACCTTTGCCGACAAGCTGGGAACAAAGGGGCCCACCAACAAACCCGCCGCCATAAGCCCGGCGGCTTGGGCGCGAAAGGTTCGCGGGAACAAACGTAGCACGCCAAGGGACATGCGCCGGAGCAAGCCGCTTGCGCGCATAGCATGAGCCAGGCAGAAGGCGGCCACTAACAGCCACCACATGGGAGAAGCAAAGGCGCCGAAGGCAACTTCGACGGGAACGCCAGCCCACACCACGAAAAGCACCGCCATGATGATGCCGACCACAAAATCGGGAAGGACTCCAGCGACCCACCAGGCAATAGCGCCCGCAAGCACGGCAATCACAATGGTCGCCTCGGGGGAAAGGCCCGTAAAAGGCTGGGCGATGGCAATGCCCGCTGTGAGCAGCACCCCCACCACTGCGCCTATGATCTGTTTTCTACTCAACGCCATGAGCCTCATCATACCCCCCATTCCCGCAGGAAGAAGTTACAAACGGGTTAGGCTTAAGAGCCGAAGATTGAAAGAGAATACCCAAACGGATAGCATAGACGGCTGACGAAAACGCAAGAAACGAGGCGACCATGTTTGAATACGACGCATACAAGGGCTTTAACGGGGTTCTCGGCTTCACCTACACCGTTCAAAGCCCCGAGCACGTTGAGGCCATTATGCCCATTACCGACAAGCTCCGCCAGCCCTTCGGCGTTGTTCACGGAGGAGTCACCATCGCGCTGCTCGAGGCGGTGGCCAGCCAGGGTGCTGCGCTTATGGCCGACTTCGAAGTCGAGGTGCCCTTCGGCATCGAGGCCAACATTCGCCACCGCAAAAGCGGCAAGGAGGGCTCGATGCGAGGAGTTGCGACCCTGAACCGCATCGAAGGCTCGAAGCAGATCTGGGATGTGGTTGCCTATGACGACGAAGGCGACGTCATGTCCGACGGCACCTTCACCACCAAGATCGTCTCCTATGAGCGTCTCGCCGAGATCGAACGGCGTCGCGCGGAAGCCAAGGCGAAATAGGCGACGCGCTCGCCATTCAGCGGAAGCACCCATCCATCCATCGAGGGCGAAAGGCGCTCTACCCAGATACGGCTACGGAATCGGCCTTTCGCTCGACAGCGCGGCCGCCATGCTCTCGTTCGCCAGAGCTCACGTGCGCTCGGCGCTTACCTTCCCCACCTCATATCCAAATTACCCAGTTGAGAACCGCTTTTGCGACGTGTCGGGTTACAATGATCGTTTGATGGCAACCAGACGAGATTGGAATCTCATGGCACGAGTATCTGACATCTACGGATCGATGGTTTTCAACGAGCATACCATGCAGGAGCGCCTGCCTTCCGGCACCTACAAGCAGCTTATGAAGACCATTAACGACGGCGAGCCGCTTAATCTTGAGGTGGCCAACATCGTTGCGCACGCCATGAAGGAATGGGCGATCGAAAAGGGCGCCACCCACTTCACGCACTGGTTCCAGCCGCTGACGGGCATCACCTCGGAGAAGCACGACAGCTTCCTCGACCCCTGCCCCGACGGCCGCGCCATCATGACCTTCTCCGGCAAAGAGCTCATCCGCGGCGAATCCGATGCGTCGTCGTTCCCGTCGGGCGGTTTGCGCGCTACGTTTGAGGCGCGCGGCTATACCGCGTGGGACCCCACCAGCTACGCCTTCATCAAGGACGAGGTGCTGTGCATCCCCACCGCTTTCTGCTCCTACACCGGCGAGGCGCTTGACAAGAAAACCCCGCTTTTGCGCTCGATGAAGGCACTCGACGAGCAAGCGAACCGCGTGCTAGCCCTGTTTGGCGAGCCGCATCATCACGTGGTGGCCACCGTTGGAGCCGAGCAGGAGTACTTCCTCATTTCCGAAAAGGATTACGAGCGTCGCCTTGACCTCGTGCTTACGGGCCGCACGCTCTTCGGCTACGCACCGTGCAAGGGTCAGGAAATGGAAGACCACTACTTCGGTGCCATCCGTCCAACGGTCAACGAATTCATGAAGTAGTTCGACGACGAGCTGTGGAAGCTTGGCGTGTCCGCGCGCACCAAGCACAACGAGGTCGCGCCAGCTCAGCACGAGCTTGCGCCCATTTTCGCCGTCGCCAACCGCGCCATCGACGAAAACCTCCTCACCATGGAAAAGATGCGCCTTCTGGCCTCGCACTACGGTTTGGTGTGCCTGCAGCATGAGAAACCCTTCGAGGGCATCAACGGCAGCGGCAAGCACAACAACTGGTCGCTATCCGCCGATGGCAAGAACCTGCTTGATCCGGGCGCTAACCCTGCCGATAGCCTGCGCTTCCTCGTCTTTCTCACCTGCGTCATCGCGGCAGTCGATGATTACCAGGAGCTTCTGCGCATGACCGTTGCCTCCGCGGGCAACGACCACCGCCTGGGCGCCAACGAGGCGCCGCCGGCCATCATGTCCATGTTCCTTGGCGATGAGCTGGGCGGCATCGTCGACGCTTTCATCGCAAACTGCGAGTACGAAGGCTGCGAGCACGAGTCCATGGATCTCGGCGTCGACGTCATCCCCAACTTCATGAAGGACACAAGCGATCGCAACCGCACAAGCCCCTTCGCGTTCACGGGCAACAAGTTCGAGTTCCGCATGCCGGGCTCGGCCATGAACCTTTCCGATGCGAACACCGTCATCAACACCGCCGTGGCAAAGAGCCTGAGCGACTTCGCCGACGCAGTCGAAAGTGCGGAAGGCGAGGATTTCGAGGCCATCGTACGCAACCTGATCACCTGCGGCCTGCGCAAACACCAACGCATCATCTTCAACGGCGATGGATATTCCGAGGAATGGCCCGTCGAAGCCGAACGCCGCGGCTTGGCGAATCACCGCACCACGGCCGACGCACTTCCCTGCCTCGTCGAGCAAAAGAGCATCGATCTTTTTGAGAAGTTCGGCGTATTGTCGGAAACCGAGATTCGCAGCCGCTACGAAGTGGAACTCGAAAAGTACAACAAGGTCATGAATATCGAATGTCGCGTCATGAAGCGTCTGGTCCGTCGCGACTACCTGCCCGCTATCAACAAGTTTGCAGCCGAGATCGCGCGGCACATTACCGAGATTCGCTCGGCTTTGCCCACCGCCGATCAGAGCTACCAAGTTGCTCGCCTGAACAAGCTAATGGAAGGCGCTCGCACGATCAATGAGACGCTCGACAAGCTGACCGATCTGCACGATGCCGCACGCGGAATCGCCGATCAGCAGGAGCGCGCCAATATGTACGCCTACGAAATCGTTCCTGTCATGAACGCACTGCGTGACGCAGTCGACAAGATGGAGGTTATCGTAGAGCGAGAGTTCTGGCCTGTGCCCACCTACAACGACATCCTGTTCTACGTATAAAGCGTGCGCAAAACCAAATGAAGACCGAACGGAGCCCGGTTGATCCGGGCTCCGTTTGCGTATGCGACCCACGGGTATGCAAAACGCCTTCCGCCCTCATCATCTGCCCGCATCAACTGCCCACACCCTCCGCCTACACCTTCCACCCGCATCACAAGAAAGACCCGCCTGGTTTCCCAGACGGGTCTTTCCTTGAAAGCGTATGCTTTTGGGCCACCAGCCGGCAGCCAACAAGGCGCAGCCAGTAGCAGCAGCTTCGCAGCCTAGCGCTTCGAGAACTGCGGACGACGACGAGCCTTCTTGAGACCGTACTTCTTGCGCTCGACCATACGGGCGTCGCGGGTAAGGAAGCCAGCCTTCTTCAGCTCGGCACGGTAGTCGCCAGCCTCGAGCAGTGCACGAGAGATGCCATGACGCAGAGCGCCGGACTGACCAGAAACGCCACCGCCACAAATGTTGGCGATAACGTCGAAGTGATCAACCGTGTCGGTCACCTTGAACGGAACCAGAGCAGCGTCGAGCAGAGCCTGACGGCCGAAATACTCGAGGCCCTCACGGCCGTTAACGGTTACCTTGCCAGTGCCCGGAACGAGGCGGACGCGAGCAACAGCATTCTTACGACGGCCAGTGCCGTAATACAGAGCTTCACCAGTCATGTGTTATCCCTCCTACAGTTCGATCTGACGGGGCTGCTGCGCCTGGTGCGGATGCTCCGCGCCAGTGTAGACCTTGAGCTTCTTGCCCATAGCGCGGCCGAGCGTGTTCTTCGGCAGCATGCCCTTAACAGCATGCTCGATCACGCGCTCCGGATGCTTTGCCATGGCCTCAGTGAAGGTCTCAGACTTCAGTCCGCCGGGGAAACCACTGTGACGATAGTAGCTCTTGGATGCTGCCTTGGTACCCGTCACGCGGATCTTGTCCGCGTTGATGATGATCACGAAGTCGCCCGTGTCAACATGCGGGGTGTACTGCGGCTTGTGCTTGCCCTTGAGAATCTGAGCAGCCTTGGTTGCAACGCGACCAAGAACCTGATCGGCAGCGTCGATGACGAGCCACTCGCGCTCGACCTCGCCGGGCTTTGCATAATACGTCTTCACTATTATTCCTCCAATAACTTGAAGTCCTGCTCGGCGGTTGAAGCGGCCGCCTTACAGGGGGGTGTTTGTTTTCAAAAGTGCAGCCTTGCGCGGATGTCGGGTTCCTACGCCGACACGTCGGATCTGGTCTGGACTTCCGTCACCTGACGTTTCCTCGCTTTTCTGCATGTACGGGGCTTTTGAAAGCGAACCTGCTTAGTTTATTTTCTCGGCGTGGGTAAAGTCAAGGGCAATCCCCAGGAAATCCCTGTTGAGCCGCGCTTTTTTCCACCACTCCCACGAGCTCTTCACATTAGCTGAAGCCGAGAAGGTAAGCGCGGAGCCAAACGAAACCGATAAGAGGGCAAATGTACCGCCGGAGGCGACCGATGAAGAGGGCGAGCGCTTAGCAGACGCAACCGCTGGAGAAGGCAAGCGCGGCGCCTTAAGCCCGATACACTGCTCGCACAAGGTATTCGACGTTGCCCTTCGGCCCCTTGATGGCAGATTCGACCACGCCGTCAATCACGAAGCCCTCGCTCTCAAGGGCCGCCTTGACCTCGTCGATGGTGCGCAAGCGCACGGCCTCATCGCGCACGACACCGCGATCGGTCTCCTCATGATGCGATTCGAACTGCGGCTTAATCAAGCCGATGAACACCGTGGGTGCACATCCGACGCACGAAGCCTCACCCGCACCGGCGAACTCACCTTCCCCGCCCGAACGGGAAAGGCTCGCAAACACGGGAGCCAGCTGCGCCAGTCCAATGAAGCTCACGTCAATTACGATCAGATCGAAGGGAGCCCCCAGTTCAGCTGGGTCAGCCATCTTGATGTTGGTGCGCTCGAACACAACGACGCGCGCGTCCTGGCGCAACTTCATGGCAAGCTGCCCGTAGTTCACGTCGACGCAGGCCACGCTTTGCGCACCCGCCTGCAAAAGGCAATCCGTAAAACCGCCCGTCGAAGAGCCGATGTCGATACAGCGCATGCCGCGCACATCCTGCCCGAAGGCCTCGAGGGCCGTTTGCAGCTTGTAGCCACCGCGCGAGACGAACTGACGGCGGTTTTTCACGAATATGTCAGCATCGGGCAATGCCTTGATTGCCGGGCTCGTCACATACACGTCATCCACGCGCACCTCACGCGCCATCACGGCGCGCAGCACCTCGCCCGCATCGTTGAACAGGCCTTGCTCGATCAGCAGATCGTCAAGTCGTATTTTCTTCGGCTTCTTCACGCTATTCGGCTTTTTCGCGGCAGCTTTGCCTTGGCGCCGGCTGCGCCAGAGCCTATTCCTCGGTCTTGGGAAGCAGCAGCTGCGCGATCTGCACTGCGTTCAGAGCAGCACCCTTGCGGATCTGATCGGCAACGCACCAGAAAGCGAGGCCGTTTTCCACAGTGGGGTCCTTGCGAACGCGGCCGACATAGGTTTCGTTAGTGCCGGCGAGCAGTCCGGGCATGGGGTATTCCTTCTCCTCTGGGCAGTCGAAGAGCACCACGCCGTCAGCGTAAGCCAGAGCCTCCTTGGCCTCCTCGACGCTCACGGGCTCGTTGAGCTCCACGTTGATGCTCTCAGCGTGGCAGCGAAGCACCGGAACGCGTACGCAGGTTGCGGCAACCTTGATGGAGTCGTCGCCGAAGATCTTCTTCGTCTCAACGACCATCTTCCACTCTTCCTTGGTGGAACCGTCCTCCAGGAAGACGTCGATATGCGGGATGCAGTTGAACGCGATGCGGTGGGCGAAGGCGTTCACGGTGAGCTCCTCATCGTTGAGGAACTGCTGGGTCTGATCGTAGAGCTCGGCCATG